>DVND01000107.1 GCA_018714645.1 Candidatus Avimonoglobus intestinipullorum | reverse complement strand
GCCAGGTGTTCCCCGAGTACTCTTATGAATGGCTGGAACAGGAATTTGACACGGTGGCAACCCGTTCTGCCGACCCATTTTACATATCGGAGGAAAACAAGGAGATCCTGCGCAAGGTCTACCCGTATTGGAAAGGGAAAACCACCAGCGAATTGGCGCTGGCCTATATGGCGCCGGAGGCGGTCACCGCGATTGAACATAATATTTTTACGCCCGGAAACTATTTCTACAACGGGATCGGGCATGTGACGGTAGATTACGGGAAAATCATGAAAATCGGATACCGCGGCCTGATGCGCGAGGCGGCGGAGGAGTTGGCGCGGATCCATGTCTATGACGGCGACTACGCCAAAAAGCATGAATTTTTGGAAGCGGTCATTATCAGCTGCCAGGCGGTTATCGATTATTCCAAACGGTATGCGGAGCTGGCGGCGCAGCAGGCGGCGGCCTGCACCGATCCCCAGCGGAAACGGGAATTGCAGCAGATTGCTGAGAATTGCAGCCGCGTGCCGGAGCATCCGGCGCAGACGTTTATGGAGGCCTGCCAGACGTTCTGGTTTATCCAGATGCTGCTGCAGGTGGAATCCAGCGGGCATTCCATCTCGCCCGGGCGGTTCGACCAGTATATGTATCCGTATTATAAACGGGACATTGAAACCGGTACAATTACCCGCGCCCAGGCGCAGGAATTGATAGACTGCATCTGGGTGAAGCTGAATGATTTGAATAAGGTGCGCGATGCGGCGTCCGCAGAAGGGTTTGCGGGCTACGGGCTGTTCCAGAACCTCTGTGCCGGCGGGCAAACGGCGGAAGGGTTGGACGCCACCAATGACTTGTCATATATGTGCATCCAGGCGTCTATGCATACGCAATTGCCGCAGCCGTCGTTTTCGGTGCGCATTTGGAACGGTACGCCCAACGAATTTATGCTGCGCTGCGCGGAGTTGACACGGACAGGCGTGGGCTTGCCTGCGTACTATAATGACGAGGTGATTATCCCTGCCTTGATGAGCCGCGGCCTGACGCTGGAGGACGCGCGGGATTACAACATCATCGGCTGCGTGGAGCCGCAGAAAGCGGCGAAAACCGACGGCTGGCATGATGCTGCATTCTTCAACATGTGCCGCCCGCTGGAGCTGGTATTTTCCAACGGATATGACAAAGGGGAGCGCATCAGCATCCAGACCGGCGATGTGGAGGACATGCAGACCTTTGAAGAATTCTTTGACGCCTATAAAAAACAGATGGCGTATAATATCGGCTTGATGGTCAATGCGGACAATGCCATTGACGTGGCCCACGGCGAACGGTGCCCGCTGCCGTTCCAGTCTTCCATGGTGGAGGACTGCATCAAACGCGGGAAAAGCATGCAGGAGGGCGGCGCTGTCTATAATTTTACAGGCCCGCAGGGGTTTGGGATCGCCAATATGACAGATTCCCTCTATGCGATTAAGACCCTGGTGTTTGATGAGAAAAAAGTGACGCTGGCGGAATATAAGGACGCATTGCTCCACAATTATGGGCATGGCCTGACACCGGAGGCGGCCCGGGAAGCGACCGAAGAGGTGGTCAAGAAGCTGGCCTCCGAAGGGAAACAGGTGCAAGAGCAGGAAATTGCGGATATTTTTAAAATGTTTTTGGACGGCGTATCCACCGATGCGGAAAAGCAGAAGTATAACCGGCTGCTGGAATTGATTGAAGCAGTTCCGAAATACGGCAATGATATCCCGGAGGTAGATTTGTTCGCCCGGGAAGTCGCCTATGTGTATACAAGGGAATTGGAGAAGTACAGGAATCCGCGCGGCGGCATGTATCAGGCGGGGCTGTACCCGGTTTCCGCCAATGTGCCTTTAGGGCATCAGACAGGCGCGACTCCTGACGGACGGCTGGCAAATACCCCTGTGGCCGACGGCGTTGGCCCATACTCCGGAAAGGACGTCAACGGGCCGACTGCGGCTGCAAATTCCGTCGCGAAATTAGACCATGGGATTGCGTCCAACGGGACGCTGTATAATCAGAAATTCCATCCGTCCGCCCTGCGGGGGGCGGCGGGCTTGCAGGATTTTGCCTCCTATATCCGCGCGTTTTTCGACCAGAAGGGGATGCACATGCAATTTAACGTGGTGAGCCGCGAGACGCTTTTAGACGCGCAGAAGCATCCTGAAAACTACAAGAATCTTGTGGTTCGGGTGGCGGGCTACAGTGCACTGTTTACAACGCTGTCCCGTTCCTTGCAGGATGATATTATCAACCGGACAGAGCAGGCGTTCAACCGTTAATTGATTGGGAAGGAATTGGGACGATGCTTGAATATTTGAAAACAACAGGACGGATTTTTGATATCCAGAAATATTCCATCCATGACGGGCCGGGCATCCGCACGATTGTGTTCTTAAAAGGGTGCGCGCTGCGGTGCCAGTGGTGCTGCAATCCGGAATCGCAGGAATTTAAAATCCAGACCATGGATTTTGCCGGAAAGGAAAAGGTTGTGGGCCGGGATGTGACCGTTGAAGAGGTCATGCGGGAGGTCATGAAGGATCTGCCGTATTACCGCCGTTCCGGCGGTGGGATGACGCTGTCCGGCGGGGAAGCGCTGCTGCAGCCGGATTTTGCCGTGGGGCTTTTAAAGGCGTGCCACGCCGAAGGGGTCAATACCGCGATTGAGACGACGGGATTTGCGCCTTTTGAAACCATTGAACGTTTTTTGCCGCATTTGGATTATGTGCTGATGGACATCAAACAGGTGGACGACGCAAAGCATCAGCGGTTTACAGGGCAATCCAACAAGCTGATTTTGGAAAATGCGCGTAAAATCGCGGAGTGGGGCGCGAACCTGACAATCCGTGTGCCGGTGATCCCGGGCTTTAACAATACAATAGAGGAAATCCGTAAAATTGCACAGTTTGCCGCGTCGCTGCCGGGCGTGCAGCACTTGCATTTGCTGCCGTATCACCGCATGGGAGAGGACAAATACCGGGCACTGGGCAGGGAATATAAACTGGCCGGGATTGAGCCCATGCAGGATTCTTATATGGAAGGGCTGCTGGAGGCGGCGGAACGATCCGGGCTGCACTGCCAGATCGGTGGATGACCAAAATTTGTGAAAGAATCAGAAAAAACTATTGACAACTGCTTTATCATGTGTTATCATAGTTAAGCAGTTTTAAATGCCGATGTGATGGAATTGGCAGACGTGCGGGACTCAAAATCCCGTGGTAGCGATACCGTGTCGGTTCGACCCCGACCATCGGCACCAGACAGTAAAAAACCGAACCCAGTACCAATTGGTAGTGGGTTCGGTTTTTTATTATGCTTTGATTATCCGTATTTTAATTACTAAGTATTTGACTATGGTACGGTCAGTAATTATAATATAAAGTAGAAACGTTATGTAAATAACAAATATTACGTAAAAGGAGGCATAAAAAATGGTAAAAACGGCGAATGTGAAAAAGTTGTGGCTGTTTATTGCTTTCGTTGCTGCGGTTTGTGTGATCTTTGCGTGTGTGGCGCTGTTTAGCAACAGTGCAGAAACTGTCATATCAGCGGATGATGAAACAACGCTTACCCTGCAAATCGGCAACCCGCAAATGACGGTCAACGGTATGCTGCGGGAAGTTGATCCCGGACGCGGCACAACGCCTGTGCTTGTTTCAGACAGAACCCTGATGCCGGTCCGGGCAATCATTGAATCGGTCGGCGGAACCGTAGGCTGGGACGAAGCAAGTCGGACAGTGACGCTTTCCTATCAGGACAATGTAATCCGGCTCGTTATAGACAGTACGGAGGCGTATTTGAATGATACATTAAGTACACTCGATGTTGCTCCTACTACTATTAACGACCGCACCATGATGCCCATCCGGTTTATAGCCGAAGGGTTTCAATTTACGGTAGAATGGGCGCAGGATACACAGACTGTTACTATTCGCGTGCCGGCTGATGAACAGCCCGGGGATACGCCCACTACAGCGCCGTCCGAAACGGAAACGCCGTCTGATGCGGATGCTCCGACGGTTTATATGACGACGGAAATCACGCCCGAAGCGCTTGTGGAAATTTACAACCAGCTTGGATTCCAGGCAGAGGGCAATGTTGCGGTGAAAATGTCCACCGGCGAGCCGCCCAACAGCAATTATTTGCGGCCGGAATTGATTAAGGACCTGGTACAGGGCGTAAACGGAACCATTGTAGAATGCAATACCGCTTACGGAGGCAGCCGCGCTAACACCGCCATGCATTATCAGGTGGCAGAGGATCATGGCTTTACTGAGATTGCGGACGTGGATATTATGGATGAGAATGGCTCTTTGGAAATCCCGATTGCAAACGGTACGACGATTCATGAAAACTTCGTAGGGGCGAACCTTGCCAATTATGATTCCCTGATTTCCCTGGCACATTTTAAAGGACATGCCATGGCGGGCTTCGGCGGCGCCATCAAGAATATGTCCATTGGGATTGCCTCCGCTGAGGGCAAAAGCTGGATCCATTCGGGAGGGGAAAGCATGACCAGCCCCTGGGGCGGTGACCAGGATAAGTTCTGCGAAGCGATGGCTGAGGCCACCTCGGGCGTAGTTGATTATCTTGACGGCAAGGTTGTGTATATCAATGTCATGAATAATATCTCCATTGATTGTGATTGCGATGGCAATCCGGCAGAGCCGGACATGCACGATGTCGGTATTCTAGCCTCTTACGATCCTGTCGCATTGGATCAGGCTTGTATTGATATTGTATACGATACCGACAGGAGCCAGAGCGGTACGCTGATTGACAGGATCGAGTCAAGAAACGGACTGCACACACTGGAGCATGCCGAGGAAATCGGTTTGGGAAGCAGAACCCACAATTTGGTCAGCATTGATGAATAAACAGAATTATCAGAATATTCAAAAGGAGGATGCAAAATGGCTTGTTTATTGGTACCTGCCGCAGAGGCGGTTGTAACAACGGGACATCCAGAAAACCAAGACCAAGATCGCGGAGCTGCAAAAGCAGC
>DVND01000011.1 GCA_018714645.1 Candidatus Avimonoglobus intestinipullorum | reverse complement strand
GCGGTTTAAAGAGACAGCGTATTCGTAGTCCACCAACGTTTGCATTAAATCAAATTTTTTTAATTCCCCCGCACGGTGTATGTCCGTATAACCAAGAATCAAAATTTCCCCTTGTACGCCGTATTTTCTGAGCCGGATGCCTTCATCAATGGTGGCAACGGCAAATACTTTTACGCCTATTTTTTCAAGATGCACAGCAATTTCGAACGCACCGTGCCCGTATGCTTCGGTCTTAACCACGGCCATAAGCGTGCATGCGGCCGGCATTGCATGCTGCAGCGTGCGGACGTTGTGTTCTAAATGGCCCAAATTGAGCTCTATCCAAGCCCTGTCTGTGTGGGACGGATGTCTTGCCGGCCTGCGCGTTTTATGTTTGCCCCACAAAAAAGCCGCAGCGCCGGCAAATACAACGGAAAGAATACAGACAGCACTATAATGTACAAGGCTGTTTTCTATGAAAAGATCCTGCATGTGAAGCAGTTTTGCAAATAACCGCACAGCAATAATCATCATTGGATGCATGATATATATAATCATCGATGCGGTTCGGGCTTGTACAAAGCGCCTGCCGCGGAATTGCAGGAGGAGATGGAACAGAAAGAACATGCACGGTACGAGGAAGATGTACATACTGTCGTGACGCTGCAAATCAAATCGATGCAGGATCATGGCTTCTCCCAACATCAGCAGCATACTGGCAGAAAATCCGCATACGGCTTTTCCCATTGAAATTTTGCAGCGGCTGTCGGCGGCCCATCCGCCGAGCACAAAAAATATTGGCGCGAAAAAGAGCCCGTTTCTTGTATAGTCGGTAATTTGGAAAATAGAGGCGTACGCCGAATCCAAGAACGGCAATTTTGCAGTGACGCCGTAGTAGCTGTCTCCAAACAGGCCGGCTATATAGAGTGCGCCGGTGATTACGAATGCTTTTTTGTAATTTTGCGTCCGTACAAGACACCATGCAATTGCTGCGCCGAGCATGGAAGCAGGCAGATACCATAGATGATACATCGTACCGTCAAACACAATATCCTTGATCAAATTTGGCAGGATGTGTTCCATGGAAAAATAGCCGCTGTAAATATTGACGGGGATGTAGATCAACGTTGCGGCGGCGTAAAGCGCAGCAGTCCTTTTTTCAAAAACCTTCAGCCGCCCTGCATCGGTGGCATAGCGGGAGATCATAAAAAAGCCGGAGGTCATAAAGAAAAACGGGACGGCGATGCGGGCTATGATGCGTGTCAGTATAAAATCTCCCGTTGTGCTGAAAGACAAAAGGGGCGACGTGTGGATTGCCACGATCAGTAGGGCCGCAATTACCCGAAAAAGGTCAATGCCTGTATAACTTTTTTTCTGTATCATTGTTTTTTTCTCCATATTGTTATGATAAAGCCATCGGTATTATTCCCTGATATCTGATATAGTGCGTTTTCCGGCAGGGATATATATGTTTCCGCGGCGCCGGCGGGGACAAAGTAAATTTCGTTTTCAGTCTGTTTGTCCCGCTCATAGGATAGTCTGCTGTCCGTCCGGTAAGCCTTTACAAATTCGATGTATTCTTCTAACGAAAGGTGGTTTTCGGCCATGATTTTTGAATGCGGAGCCCCTACATACCGGAAATGCCAGGGTTCATGCGAGATACCGGTTATATGCTCTTTGTTCTTTGGATATCGCTCGATAAAACCGTAATCCGGCGCTTCGTCCCGGAACCGCTGGCTGATCCCGTTGTACGGGAAATCGGGGCAAATAAAATCAATGTCGCCCTTGTTTAACCCCAGATCAATGGCAAGGCCGGTTTGGTGTTCGCTGCAATTCGGGAGCGCAACATATTTTTTTGTAAAGGCCGCGCCGTTATCAGCGTATGATTTTTCATACAGCTCCGTCTGTTCTTCCTCTGAACGGTATCCGCTGACAGGTACGATGGAACCATCGGCGGAAATGTTGTCCAAAATCATCTGCAATACCGTTGCTGCGTTCCGGTTCAGCAAAATATTCGGGAAGCGGGGATCGGCGGGCGCCAAGACGCACTTTTGCCGGTTCCGCAGCGGACACGCCGCATTGACAAGCAACAGGCTGCCGCAGTGGACTTGTTCTTTTTGTAAAATAATTGTTTTCATTGTTCTGTGTATAACCCGATCAGCTTGTCCAGTAAAGCGGCAAAAGACAATCCGACTCCTTTCATCATATTTGGGTAGCGGCTATGTGCGGTAAAGCCGGGTATGGTATTCACTTCATTAAAAACGATTTCCCCGTCCGGCGTCAGGAACATGTCCACACGGGCAAAGCCGGAACAGCCTAATGTCCTGTAAATTGTTTTGGCCGTATCCTGTATGCGCTTTTCCGTATCGGGATCAATTCTTGCAGGCATGTGGATTTTGGAGGTTTTTAATGTGTATTTTTCCGTGTAATCAAAGAAACCGTTTGAAAGCTCAATTTCATCCACGCGGCCGACTGTCAGCTGATCCAGGCCGAGAACGGCGCATCCCACCTCAAAGCCTGCAACCGCGTTTTCGACAATGACGGCGTCATCATGTTCAAACGCCGCGTCTATTGCGCCATTCAGGGCGTGTGCGTCTGACACTTTTGCAATGCCAAAAGAAGACCCTGCACGGACCGGTTTTACGAACAGCGGATAGGACAGCTTGTCCGAGATGGTTATAAGCGCCTTTTCCCGTTCATACCGCTTCAACACGACTGATTTGGGCACTTCAATCCCCGTGCGCTCCACCAGCTTATGCGCCCTGTCTTTGTCCATACAAAGCGCAGATGAAAGCGTATCGCAGCCGATAACCGGGATCCCGGCCAGCTCAAACAGCCCCTGCACCGTACCGTCTTCGCCGTTCTTGCCATGCAGGATGGGGAAAGCGAAATCTATTCCGGTAACCGTGTAACTGCCATTATTTAATTCCAGTAAGCCCTTTGTGCGCCGGCTTTGCGAGATGGCGGCGGGGATCAGGTGTGTAGGGTCTTTGATCCATGTATTGTCAGGAATTTTTTTTAAATCCCCGGTGTAATGGTACCATTCTCCGTCTTTTGTTATACCGATGGGGATGGTTGTGTATTTTTCCGTATTGATGTTTTCAAAAACTGCCGCTGCCGATTGGAGCGACACTTCATATTCTGTGGAGCAGCCTCCGAAAAGGATGGCAATTTTTTGTTTCTGCATGGTGAGCCTCTCTTTCTTT
>DVND01000106.1 GCA_018714645.1 Candidatus Avimonoglobus intestinipullorum | reverse complement strand
GTACAAATTGCTTTTAAAAGATGGATGGGAGCTCATAAGGGTGCATGGAAGCCATCATATCTTGAAAAAAGGCAATAAGATTGAAACGATCCCGATACACAATAAGGATGTTCCGAAAGGTCTGTTAAACGCAATTATAAAAAACACAGGGATTCAGCTATAATTCCTGTACGCCCCTTTGCGCATATGATATAGTATGGAGGGAATGGCATGAAAGTATTTTATCCCGCGGTTGTTCATGAAGAGGACGGGGCATATTGGGTTGAGTTTCCGGATGCACCGGGCTGCCACACGTTCGCCGATACGCTGGAAGAGGCGATGGAAAGCGCAAAAGAAGCGCTGGAAGGCCATATAATGGGGATGCTGGAGAATGGGATGCAGCTTCCGGCTGCCAGCGGCATAAAAACTGTTGAAACGGATTCAGATAGCTTTGTTACCCTGGTTGGGGCAGATTTAATCGATTATGAAAAATGCAAGGCTGTCAAGAAAACGCTGACGATCCCGGATTGGCTGAACGATATGGCTGTAAAACAGCATATAAATTTTTCCCAGGTGCTGCAGCAGGCGCTCATGGAAAAGGTGATACGGAAATGATGTTTTGATTGCAAAAATGAAAAACCACATCCAATTTGGACGTGGTTTTTTTGTATCAGAAAAAAGGAGGAATACAGGTGAATACCGGCGGTTTACCCCCTTAGCATTCTGGTTTACAGGATGCTTTTTTCTTGCCCCAAACATGCTTATGGCACAAAACTGCGCATGGAAATAATCGTCATACGGACGTTAAACGGAGGGATTTATGGACGAACAGAATATTACAGGAGCTGCGGAGGCAAATGCGGCCGCAGAGAAAAAAACAGAGGGGACGGCTGAAAAACCGGAACAGAAGATGTTTTCACAGGAGGATGTGAACAAGATCATATCCGACAGACTGAGCCGCGAATCTGCAAAATGGGAGGCAAAACTATTAGATGCACAGAAAATGGCGGAAATGACCGCTGAACAGAAGGCGCAGTACCAAAAGGAACAGCACGAGCAGGAGCTACTGCAGCGGGAGCAGGAGGTCACGAAGCGCGAGCTGCAGATGACGGCGAAGGAAGCGCTTATTGAAAAAGGGCTGCCGGTGGAGCTGTCCGAGGTTCTGAACTATGCGGACGCGGAGGCCTGCACCAAAAGCATTGACGCCGTTGAAAAAGCGTTCAGAAGCGCTGTTGAGGAGGCGGTGGACAAAAGAATTAAGCAAAGCGCCAAAACGCCAAAAACAGGCGATAATGGCGGGATGAGCGGCGTGGAAGCCGCTTTTTACGGATTGAATCCAAATTTAAAAAACGAAAGGAACTGATAATACATGGCACATACTTTACAGGATCGGTATTCGGGGCTGGTTGATGAAAAGCTGCGGGCAAGCCTTGTCACGCGGGACAACTATATCTTCAACAACCGGTATGAAGGGGACCCAAAGGCGGGAAAAGTTAAAATCCCGGTCAGGGATACGGAAGTGACGGTCAGCGATTACGACAAGGCAAGCGGCGTCAGCCTGACCTCGGGGAGCACGTCCTACATTGATTTGAGCATTGACAGGGACAAGGCCGTAAATGAGCTAATTGATGGATATGACGCTGAGGCTGTCCCGGATAACCTTGTGGCAGACCGTCTGGATTCAGCAGGATATGCGCTGGCGCTGGAGATGGATCAGGACAGCATTGATTGTCTGGAGACCACTTCCGGGACAAATGTTGCAACAACGAAAACGGCGGCGACGGAAAGTACGGCATATAAAGAGGTTTTAGCGGCAAGAACGTATCTGGGGCGCAAGGGCGTGCCGCAGCAGGGCCGCTGGCTGATTGTATCGCCGGAATTCCATGCGGTACTGATGCAGGACGACAATTTTATCCGGCAGGGGGATTTGTCGCAGGAAATGAAAAATGCCGGCGCAGTTGGTTCTGTTGCGGGATTCACGGTGTTTGAATCCACGCTGCTGGCCTTTGAAAACACCAGCATCACAGCGAGCAAAAAGACAACGACAGAATTTATTGCGGGCCATCCCAACTGGTGCCACCGTGTGGACGAATGGGGCGTTGACGTGCATTTGCAGGATTTGGGCGGCTCCGGCACCTATATAGGCGCATCCGCTGTACAGGGGCGGAAGATTTGGGGGTTAAAGCTCTCAAAGCCGCAAACCGTGTACATCAAGCGCACAGAGACGGCGGCGTCGTAAGACGCCCCGCCTGTACGCCGGAGGTGAGGCACAATGCTATTCAAGTTAAAAATTTTGCTGGGGATCACCGACAACTCCAAGGATACGCTGCTGCATGTTTTGCTGGACTGCGCAGTGGACGAGGTGAAGCGGTATTGCAGGGCAGAAGACGTTGAAGAGTTGGAAACCCTGATTGTGCAGATGGCGGTATATAAGTACAACCGCATCGGGACGGAAGGGCTGCAGGGCGAGAACTACAGCGGTGCGGCGTATACCTACCTGAACGACTACCCGGAGCCGATCCGGGCTGCGCTGGCCGATGCCCGGCGAAAAAGAGCAGTATTGAAGGTGTATTGAGATGCTGAATAGACAAATCAGGCAGGTGACCGTGCAGGAGCGCGGGGAGGAACGGGACGACTATAACCGCCGCGAATCCTATACAGACAGCTTTTCCATTGACGCGGCGATCATGCTCTACAGCCAACAGAACACCGATGACGTGCGGTACAAGGAGGCCACGCACATGGCGCTGACCGCATACAAGGGGCTGGATGATTCCATGCGGCTTGTTGACGGCGGGACTTGCTATGATATCCTGCTGGTAAACAATGCCGGCCGTATGGCGCAAGTGCTATTGAAGGAGGTGCTGGGTTTTGGCGGAGGTGTACGTTGAAGGGCTGGATAAACTATTGCGGAAGCTGGACGAACTCGGGCAGCATGACGCGGTGCAGCATGGGCTTGAAACCGCAGCCATCCGGGTGGAAACCGCGGCAAAGGAAAAATGCCCGGTGGATGATGGTTTGTTAAGAGCGAACATTACACATCGGGTAATGTTTAATATAGCTGTAATTGGAGCAAATACGGAATATGCGCCATATGTGGAGCTTGGGACGGGACTGTTCGCTGTAAACGGCGATGGGAAGAAGGATGTTCCGTGGGTTTATCAGGACGCGAAAGGCGACTGGCACACCACTTCCGGTCAGCACCCGCAGCCGTTTTTATATCCGGCCTTGACAGAAAACACAAACAAAATTGCAGACGATGTAAAGGCGGGTATTTTACAATACATAAAGGGGCTGGTAAAATGATGGACGTAACGCCGGAACTGATCCGGATATTCCGGGAAAACGGAATTGAGTTAATTCCAGAGGATGCGACAGACAGCAAAACGCCCATTCCGTGTGTAACCTATTACGAACAGAACAATGCGGACAATGTTGTCGGGGACACGCTGGGATACAGCGACATCAGCTATATGCTCCAGCTTTGGGGGTATGATATGGACGGCTTGATGAAAACCCGCGGTATTGTGGACAGCATCATGAAAAGCGTTGGGTTCCGGCGCAGTACATTTAACCATCAAACAATTGATGGGCTGCACAGGTATATTTTGGGGTATGAACGCCTGATCCGGGAAATTTTTTGATTATGCTTGTAAATTTATGCAGTATATGGTATTATATGGGTATAAATTTACAAGGGGGTTGGGGCTATGAAGTACTGCAGGAAATGCGGCTGCGAATTAAGGGATGATGCGGCGTTTTGTGACAAATGCGGCGAAAAGGTCGAAACTGGCGCTGATAGCGGACAATTAA
>DVND01000105.1 GCA_018714645.1 Candidatus Avimonoglobus intestinipullorum | reverse complement strand
TCAATTGTTCATCTTCAAACAATCCAAATGTTAATGAATTGCTTTGTCCTACCAGGTCAGACAAATATAAATCAAGTTGCTCTTGATTTGACCAATCATCATTCCACGGTTCCACGGTAAATACACTCGTGAATAATTCTTTGATTCTTTCTATTTCATTCATTCCGATTCTCTTAAAATTGTACATATGCAACCTCCATAGATCCCGATTTGTCACGTCATATGCCATACAACCAGCGCTTTCATCCTGAATAGGCAAACCAAAATCAAATACTATTTTTTATTGCTTAAGCCGCAGGTGTTTCGGAAAATGATTCTTCAAAACGCCGTCCGCCGCCTTGCCCCAGCCCAGCGGGAACCCGTCGACACACACCGCCGCCCAGCCCTTGCCATCCGCGGGGACGGTCTCCCCCCGCAGATAGCGGGAAAGCCGTTCATCTGCCGCCGGGAAGTCCAGCGTCCGGCGGAAACAGTCTTTTCGGAGCGTCCGCAAAAATGCGTGCCCCGGCTCGAACCGCCCTTTTTTGCACACGCCCAAATGCAGCCCTGCCCGTACGGTTTTGATGCCGTCCAGCGGCAGCCCTTCCGAAATCAAGTACAAATGCTCCCCAAACAGACGGAACATCCCTTCCATGCGCTTATTCAAAAATTGTTTCTCAAATTCACGGAATAACGCCGCCTCCGCAGGCTCTTTTCCCCACGGCGCAAACGCCTTCCGCTCCGCCGCGCCCGCCTTTTGGAACAGGGCGATAAAATGCCCCTCACCCCGCTGCCGGTGGGGGAAAATCCGCTTTGTGCGGGATAAATCCCGCGCCGTATCCGCCCATGCGCCGCACCCGTCCGATAATCCCGTAAGCGGGATGGGCAGCAGTTCCAAATCCGGGTATGTATCCAGCAGATAGGCCGCCACGCCCTCATTCTCGCACGGGGCGAAGGTACAGGTGGAATACACCAATTTCCCGCCCGGACGCAGCATTTTGACCGCGCTGTCCAAAATCTTTTTCTGCCGCACTGCGCAGGATAGCGTGTGCTCGATGCTCCAATGCGCCGCCGCCTGCGGCTCCTTGCGGAACATCCCCTCGCCGGAGCAGGGCGCGTCCACGATGATTTTGTCAAACACCGCCGGGAACCGCGCCGCCAGCCGCGCCGGCTCTTCATTTGTAACCACGCAGTTGCCGACGCCGCACCGCTCGATATTTTCCGCCAAAATGGCGGCGCGCTTGGGTACCAGCTCGTTGGCGACCAAAAGGCCGCGCCCGGAAAGCTTCGCCCCTGCCTGGGTGGCCTTGCCGCCCGGCGCGGCGCATAGATCCAGTACATAGTCGCCGGGCTGCACATCCAGCGCTTCCACCGCCGCCATAGCGGAGGGCTCCTGAAAATACACCAGCCCCGCCATATGGTACGGATGCGCCCCCGAAAGCGCCCGTTTATCGGCATAATACCCATCCGGGCACCACGGCACCCGCTCCGCGCCCGGCATCAGCGAAAGCACCGCATCCCGCGCTGCCGGCTTCACAATGCGGACGCCCGCATAGCGCTCCTCCCGGCAGAGGGCCGCGGCAAAGGCCGGGTACTCCTCCCCCAGCAATTGTTCCATCCGCTCCAAAAACGCCTTTGGCAAATCCATGCAACTACCTCACATCACCTGGGAAAACAGCCGGAAGAAGCCCTCTTTCATGATGTTCCAAACGCCCCGCCTGTCATAGGCTTCCTTCGTCAATTCCACACATTTATATTGATCCTTCAAAAAAATATCCCGGTTTTCCACAGCGCACTGTTCCCCATACAGGAACGCATTGATTTCAAAATGGAGCACAAAGCTGCGGATGTCGATATTAGTCGTACCGATGGTGGTCAGCGCATCGTCGGCGACGATGGTCTTGGAATGGATGAAGCCGGGATACAGAAACACCCGGATACCCGCGTCCAGCAGTTCGCCCATATAGGACATGGTCGTGTAATACACATAGGGCTTGTCCGGCGCGCCGGGGATCATCACCCGCACATCCACCCCCGATTGGGCTGCCATGCGGATCGCCGTCATAAACGCCTTGTCCGGTACAAAATACGGCGTTTGGATATACGTATACTGCCTGGCATGGTTCAATATTTTGATCATGCCGTCCTTGACTTCCTCCTCCGGGGAATCCGGCCCGCTGCCCACAATCTGCACCGGCGTATTTCCCTGCTCCTCCCGGTTTTTATGAAAAAACTTGTCCAAATCGTTTGTCAGCTTTTCCCCCGTGGAAAACTCCCAATCCAGGCAGAAATACTTCTGCACGTCCGCCACAGCCGCGCCTGTCAGACGCAGATGCGTATCCCGCCACGGTGTGGGCTTCTTTTTGCCCATGTATTCGTCCCCGATATTCATCCCGCCCAGATAGGCGATCCTGCCGTCTATCACCACGATCTTGCGGTGGTTGCGGTGGTTGATTTTAGAGAGGGAGAACAGATCCATGGGGAAAAATTCGGCAACCTGCCCCTTTCTCGCATGCTTGAGTTTCCTGAAAATCCGGCGGGAGGTCAGGATGGAGCCAAAGCTGTCATACATAAAGCGCACCTCAACGCCCTCATTGGCCTTCTTTGCCAGCGCGGCCAGGATCGTGTTGCTGATGGCATCGTCCCGGATGATGAAATACAGGAAGTTAATGGTCTCCTTGGCCTCCGCAATATCCTTTAAAAGCCAGTCATATTTTTCCCGCGCGTCCGTGAAAACCTTTACGTCATTGTTGGTGGAATAGCCGCTGTTGGCGACGTTGGAAAAATACTTCACCATGTCCGGAAACTGAATCGACTCGTCCTGGTCGATCTCATATGCGCTTTTGACGCGGAACAGCTTTTTTGCATACTCCGTATCCGTCTGGAGCTTTTGGGCATACCGCCTGACGGTGCGCCGCTTTAACCCCAGGCCGAAAATCAGGAACAGGACTGCGCCTAAAATCGGCAGCGAAATGAAGCATAACACCCATGCCACCGAAACCGTCGGATCGCGCCGCTGGAAGCATACAACCACGATAATGAGTATGAAATTGATGATGTATCCAACTGCAATCAGCCTAATGAATGGATCCATGCCGTCTCCCCCTTTTCCTGTCCCGCAGGCGCGCAATCAGCAAGCACAGCAGCGCCGCCAGGACCACCCCCGAAAAATCCACAAACACATCGCTGACCATACTGCCCCTGCCGTCAGAAAACATCTGTATCAATTCATCGCAGCAGGCGGTCAGCAGGCCTGCAAACAATACGTAGATCACTTTTCCCAAAAAACGGGCCCCCTGCGCCAAAAACACCCCGCCCCAACACAGGCCCAACAGGAAAAATTCCGCAACATGCGCGCCCTTGCGCACGATTGTCACAGCGGCGTCCTGCGGGACTGCCGCACCAAAAATCCCCATAAATTGTTCCAACAATGCTACAAACAGCCCGCTCTGTCCACTGGAGGTTTGCGCGTCCTGCATGGAATTTGAAAAAATAAAGGCTGTCAGCACAATTACAAGAATCAAAAAAACAATACTGCGCGATTTCATAAGCATGCATCTCCATGATATACGGATTCTATACTGGATGTCCGGCCGGGCACAGGTTTGCTGCGGCCACTACCGCACACATTTCGAACAGGGCGAAAGCCCGGCGATATCCTTCGTTTTATAGCTGTTCCCGCCGCCGCAGCTCGGGGATAAATGATACTTTGTCCCGTTTGGCGTCCGGTAATAGTATATGTCTGTGCTGGAATTGGAAGCATTTTGTTCCTTTTGTTCCTGATAATTTGCGATTTGTGCTTCGTATTGGTGTTCATACCAGCCGTCTTTCAAATATGCAGGGACCTCTGCCTTGAACACAATCTTAGTACTGCCATCGGGGTGATATAACGTTTGCTGTGTTTCCTCCGGTGTCCTGTACCAGCCTGCCTGCAGATACAAAGAAAGCTCGCTTTCCAAAACTTCTGTCGTTTTGCCGTTTGCGGCATACACACGAACCCAGTTCCCATCTATTGCTTCATCCGGGATCCATACGGTTAAAAGGGCCGCGCCGGTTTCGTCATGGCTTACGGTAACATAGTATCTTGAACGTATTTCGTTTGGCTTTATATACGCCGCACCCTCTGTAAAGTCCAATAATTCTTCTGTATATCCCCCTAAAACAGATGCGGAATGGTCATATAAATAGCTGTAATAGCCATCGTCAGCCATATCGCTGTAGCGGTATAATAGAAGCTTGAAGCCATCCTGATAGGTTTCGCCCAATGGGGGGATGTTATAGCATTTCCCCAAATCGGGGATGTCCGGATAATCCGCATAGGCGTATACGTCCTTTGAACAGATGACAACAGCGTTGTTTTTCTGGCTCCATTGGACTGTTGCGCCAAACGCTTCCGCCGCATATCTTGCAGGTGCAAGCGTCCGCCCATCGATAACAACCGGCGGGACGTCCATTTGGGTCAATTGGCCGTTGATGTACAGATCCGGGCTGTCAACAGTCATCTTTACAACCGTGTCGCCTTTGGTACAGACTGCGGAACCGGTTTGCCCGTCCCACAGGACCTCCGCGCCCATGTGTTCAAAAATCGCGCGTATCGGGACCATCGTCCTGCCGTCGATAATCTGCGGTTCCACGTCAAACGCTATTTGGGTTCCATCTAAATAAACAGCGATTTCATTGTGATCCGCATATGCGGGAATCCATACCGTTGCCAGCAGTGTAACCGCAGCCAGCGCTGCTGCAAAAAGCTTTTTCATAATATCCCCCCTCAAAAAACAAATTATATCGCTTTCATTGTATCATATTCTGCCAAAAATGACAAGATTGTGCGGATTCTGTCGTGAAATTGTAAAGAAACCGATTTACTTTTTCATGAATATGATATATAATGAATAACAATGTATAAATGTTTGAGAAAGGTTGTTTTCAATATGGGCAAATTATTCGGAACGGACGGCATCCGCGGGATTGCGAACAAGGAATTGACGGCGGAGCTGGCATTCAAAACCGGGCAGAGCGGCGCCTATGTGCTGACGAAAGCCGCGGCGAGAAGGCCAAGGATTTTGATCGGAAAGGATACGCGCAAATCCGGCGACATGCTGGAGGCCGCCCTGACGGCGGGCCTGTGCTCCATGGGGGCGAAGGTCATCCCCCTGGGCGTGATCCCCACGCCGGCGGTGGCGTATCTGACACGGCTTTATAAGGCGGATGCGGGCGTGGTGATTTCCGCATCCCACAACCCCTGCGAATACAACGGCATCAAGTTTTTCAACAGCGAGGGCTATAAGCTGAAGGATGAGATCGAGGATGAGATCGAGAACTACATAGAAGGCCGTAAAACGCTGGACCATCTGCCCACCCACGGCGCGGTGGGATATGTCAGCGCCAACCATAACGCGGTGGAGGACTATGTCAATTTTGCCATCTCCACCGTCGACACGCGGCTGGATGGCCTGAAAGTGGCAATCGACTGCGCCAACGGCGCCAGCTACCAGACCGCCTTCAAAGCGCTGAACAAGCTGGGCGCCAATGTGGAAGCCATCCACAACACCCCCGACGGCGTGAACATCAACCACCAGTGCGGCTCTACACACATGGAGAGCCTGTGCGCATACGTCACCTCCATCGGCGCGGACGTGGGCATCGCCTTTGACGGCGACGCCGACCGGATGCTGGCGGTGGACGAAAACGGGAACCTCATCGACGGCGACCAGATTATGGCTGTGTGCGCAAAGCACTTGATGGAGCAGGGCAAGCTGGAGAAAAACACCCTCGTGGCCACGGTCATGAGCAATCTGGGCTTATTTATCGCAGGCGAAAAATTGGGCATCCATATCCCCAAAACCAAGGTGGGCGACCGCTATGTGCTGGAGGAGATGCTGGATAAGGGCTACGTGCTGGGCGGCGAGCAGTCCGGGCATATCATTTTTTTGGAGCACAACACCACGGGCGATGGCCTTGTGAGTGCGCTACAGTTCCTGTCCGTGCTGAAAAAGACGGGGAAAAAGGCGTCGGAGCTGGCGTCCATCGTCAACGTCCTGCCCCAGGTGCTCGTCAACGCCCATGTGAAGCTGGAAAACAAGGAACGCTATATGGAATTCCCCGAAATCGCCGCGGCGATTGCCGCATTGGAAGCGGAGTTTGCCGGGGCGGGACGGGTGCTCATCCGCCCGTCGGGCACGGAGCCGCTGGTGCGCGTGATGATTGAGGGCGCGGATCAGGCGTATATTTCAGAAAAGGCAAAAGAATTGGCGGATTTGATTGAAAAAATTTGCGGATGATACAAAGGAGTGAGCGTATGCAGACTGTTACATTGGGAAGGACGGGGCTGGAAGTTTCCAAAAATGGCTTTGGCGCGCTGCCAATCCAGCGGATTTCTAAAAAGGACGCGGTATACCTGCTGCAAAAGGCGTTTGATCACGGTATCAACTATTTTGATACCGCCCGGTTTTACACGGACAGCGAAGAAAAGCTGGGCGCTGCGCTTTCCCAGGTGCGGGATAAGGTCGTCATCAGCACCAAAACGGGTGCTGTCTGCGCTGCTGATTTCTGGAAGGACTTGGAGACCAGCCTGACGCTGTTAAAGACGGATTACATCGATATTTACCAATTCCACAACCCTGCCTTCTGCCCCAAGCCCGGCGACGGCACCGGCCTTTACGAGGCCATGGAACAAGCGCAGCGGCAGGGGAAAATACGGTATATCGGCATCACCAACCACCGGCTGGCGATTGCAAGGGAAGCGCTGGCGGCGGGGCTGTATGATACGCTCCAGTTCCCGTTTTCCTATCTGGCATCACCGGAGGATGAGGAACTCGTGGAGCAGTGCGCGGCAAAAAATATTGGGTTCATCGCCATGAAAGCCTTGTCCGGCGGGCTGATTACCAACGCCGCCGCGGCGTATGCGTTTATGGCGCAATACAGCCATGTGGCGCCCATCTGGGGCATCCAGCGGAAGGAAGAGCTGGATGAATTCCTGGCATTCCAGGCGCAGCCGCCCGCATTGACGGAGGAGCTCCGCGCCCAGATCGAACAGGACAAGGCTGCCCTTTCCGGCGATTTCTGCCGCGGCTGCGGCTACTGCATGCCCTGCCCGGCAGGCATTGAAATTAACAACTGCGCCCGGATGAGCCTGCTCTTGCGGCGGGCGCCGCTGTCGGTCTATCTGACAGAGGAATGGGCGGAGAAGATGCGCAAAATTGAGGATTGCCTCCACTGCGGGCAATGCAAGAGCAAATGCCCCTACGGGCTGGACACGCCCGCATTGCTGGAACGGAATTATGCGGATTTTCAAACATTCCTGTAATAAAAAAGCTTCCCGGTTGGGAAGCTTTTTTATTAGAATGTTATCATAAATGGTTCGGCACAAGGCGTCAGCGTTTCAAAATTTTCAATTGCAAAAACACGTATGCTACCATCTGTAGCAACTGTTACCGGGGTTTCGGAAATAAAGGGCATTCCAGCATATACCGGAAGTTCGATCGGAATGGAGTGCAGCTCCACAAGCCGCCCTGTAGCGTCATATACAGCAGCAAATATCATTGGCATTTGTTCCACCCTATGATGCAATTCAAGGCAGATATTTAGTTTGACCCTTTGCCCATCCAACGGTGTCTCCAGCGGTGTACCGTCCAAGGCAGTAATTACAATATCATGAAAAATAACGGGCTTTATAAGTGTAGGTGTTCCTATGATTCCACCGCCACCGCCACTACCACCGCCGCCACTACTACCGATGTTGTTCGATGAGAGGTTGTGCTGAATCCAACTTTGCAAATCGTTTAAATTCTGGAAATGTATATTTTTGATATCTGTATTCAATTGTTTCCGTTTAGTTTCATCCAACCGGCAATATCGCTCCGCATCAAAACCGATAAATGCCGCATTATCCAGCAGTACTGTTTCTATATCGGACAATGGCAGTTCCGGAATAGCTGCACACAATGCCTGTTCTGCAAAAGCGCGTTTGAAAGCGGCCGGCATTACGTTGCGTACTTCTTCACGCCCCGCATCACTGAGGCGTTCTGTGTAGAGTTGATACGCCGTACAACCGTATTCCTGATCCACCCCTTCCAGCCCAAGCAAATCTACATGTTCTATAAGTAACTGCTGTAATTCCTCAATGGTGGATACCTTTCGCAGCGCTGAAAGCAGCATCTGTTGTGTAAATGATTCTTCTATTACTTCCGTCCCTGTATATTGATTGTCCTCCAATTGCTGGTATGGCGCAGCATACGAGGATGTGTACAGCAACAAAATAAAGGATAGAAGAACCGAAATCCATTTTGTTTTCATCCTATCCGCCTCCTTTTCCTCTATTATAATATAATCATTAGAAAATGTAAACAAAAAAACAAGCGGATAACCGCTTGTTTTTTTATTAATCCTTCACAATCAGGCTTTCGCCGGTCATTTCCGCAGGCTTGTCCAAGCCCATCAAATCCAGCATGGTCGGCGCGATGTCGGCCAGCTTGCCGCGGTTGAGCTTCACATCCCCCGCGCCCATGACAATCAGCGGCACCGGGTTGGTGGTATGTGCCGTGAACGCGCCCTTGGTCACCGGGTCGATCAGGCAGTCCGCATTGCCGTGGTCCGCCGTAATGAGGATGATGCCGTCTTTCGCCTGCAGCGCATCCACCACGCGGCCCAGGCATTCATCCACCGCTTCCACGGCCTTGATAGCCGCTTCCAGCACGCCGGTGTGGCCCACCATATCGCAGTTTGCGAAATTGAGGATGATACAGTCGTATTTGTCCTCATGAATCAATTCCACGCAGGCATCCGCCACCAGATAGGCGCTCATCTCCGGCTGCATATCGTAGGTCGCCACCTTCGGGGAGGGGATCAGCTTCCGGTCCTCGCCCTCATAAACCTTTTCCACGCCGCCGTTGAAGAAGAACGTCACATGGGCGTATTTTTCCGTCTCCGCAATGCGGAGCTGTTTCAAGCCCTTGCTGGCAATGTATTCGCCAAACGTATTCTTCAGCGTTTCCGGCTTGAACGCCACATGGACGTTGGGCATATCGGCGTCATATTGGGTCATGCACACATAATACAGCGGCATAAAGGTGCGGCCAAAGCCCGTAAACGCTGCATCCACCAGCGTGCGGGTGATTTCCCGTGCCCGGTCGGGGCGGAAATTAAAGCAGACTACGGAATCGTTGGCGCAGATTTTCCCGACAGGGGCGCCATTTTCCGTCACCACCATGGGGATGATAAATTCGTCCGTCAGCAATGCGCCGTTTTCATCCTTTGTTTCATAGGATTCCAAAACTGCCGCCACCGGATCTGCCACCCGGTGCCCGTCGCCCAACACCATGGCATTATATGCCTTTTCCACGCGGTCCCAGTTGGTGTCGCGGTCCATGGCGTAATACCGGCCCATCACGGTTGCAATTTTACCTACGCCCGCTTCCTTGATTTTTTCCTGTAACTGCTTAATGAACTCCACACCCGACGTGGGGAACACGTCGCGCCCATCCATCACACAGTGGATATAAACTTTTTTCAAATCGTTCTTGCGCGCCAGCTCGATCAGGCCGAACAGGTGCCCGATATGGCTGTGCACGCCGCCGTCGGACAGCAGTCCCACCAAATGCAGGGCGGAATCGTGCAGTTTGCAGTTTTCCACCGCGCCCCGCAATGCTTCATTGGAATAGAAATCGCCGTCCTCGATGGACTTGGTGATCCTGGTCAATTCCTGGTACACCACGCGCCCTGCGCCAATATTGGTGTGCCCCACTTCGGAATTCCCCATCTGCCCGTCCGGCAGGCCCACGCTCATGCCGCTGGCATAGAGGATGGTGTTGGGGTTTTCCTTAAAATACTTGTCCAGATGCGGCTGCTTCGCGGCTTTGATGGCGTTGCCTTCCGTCGCGTCGTTCAGGCCGTAGCCGTCCAGAATAATCAATGCAATTGGTCTTTTTGACATCTTCATTCCTCCTATTTGTGACAAGAGATTCTCCGCAAAAACGGAGAATCTCAACAATTCGCCCTTATTTCGCCGCTGCAACGATTGCCGCAAAATCGGCTGTTTTCAAAGACGCGCCGCCGATCAGGCCGCCGTCGATATTGCCCTTGGACAGCAGCTCCGCCGCATTGCCCGCATTCATACTGCCGCCGTACTGGATGGTGATTTCCCCGGCGCACTTATCGCAATACAGCTCTGCCAGCACCTTGCGGATTGCCGCGCAGACTTCCTCCGCCTGTTCGGCGGTTGCGGTCTTGCCGGTGCCAATGGCCCAGATCGGCTCATATGCGATAACTACTTTTTTCGCACCCGCTGCGTCAATGCCCTCAAACGCCGCTTTGATCTGGTTGGTGATCAGCGTCATGGTCACGCCCTGTTCCCGTTGCTCCAGGCTTTCGCCCACGCAGACGATGGGGATTAACCCCTTTTCCAGCGCCTTTTTGGTCTTTTTATTAACAGTACAGTCCGTTTCCGCGAAGTACTCCCGGCGTTCCGAATGGCCGATAATGACGTATTGTACACCTAAATCCAACAGCATATCCGCGCTGACCTCTCCTGTAAACGCGCCCTTATCCTCAAAATGCAGGTTTTCCGCCCCGATTTTTACATGCGTGCCCTTTGCGGCCCGCACCGCTTCTGGCAGGCAGACAAACGGCGTGCAGCAAACCACTTCGCAGGATGCATCCTTGGTCGCCTCTGCAACGGATTTTACAAAATCATATGTTTCAGACGGGAGCTTGTTCATCTTCCAGTTCCCGGCAATGATATATTTACCCATTTCTCATATCCTCCATTATTTATCGTTCAGCGCGGCAATACCCGGCAGTTCTTTGCCTTCCAGGAATTCCAGGGAAGCGCCGCCGCCTGTGGAAATATGGGTCATTTTGTCGCCCAGGCCGGCCTGGTTGACCGCCGCCACGCTGTCGCCGCCGCCGATGATGGTCACCGCGTCGATATCCGCCAGCGCCTGCGCGATGGCATTGGTGCCCTTTGCAAAATTCGGCATCTCAAACACGCCCATAGGCCCGTTCCAAACCACCGTTTTTGCATCCTTGACCGCGTCCTTATACAATGCAATGGTTTTTTCACCGATGTCCAGCCCCTGCCAGCCGGGTTCGATCTGGCCGCGGCCGACGGTCTTATGCTCCGCATCGTTGGAAAAGTCCTTTGCAACAACAGTGTCCACCGGGATCAGCAGCTTTACGCCCTTCTCTTTTGCTTTTTCCTGCATCTCCTTGGCATAGTCCAGGTAATCCGCCTCCAGCAGGGAATCGCCCACTTCTTCGCCGTTGGCCTTCATGAATGTGTACGCCATGCCGCCGCCGATGATCAGCGTATCCACCTTGTCCAGCAGATTGTTGATGACAGAAATCTTGGAGGACACCTTGGAGCCGCCCAGGATCGCCACAAACGGACGCACCGGATTGTTCACGGCATTCCCCAAAAATTCGATTTCCTTCTGGATCAGGTACCCCGCAACGGCGGTGTCCAGATATTTTGTCACGCCCACGTTGGAGCAGTGCGCACGGTGCGCCGTGCCGAACGCGTCATTGACGAAAACATCCGCCAGGGACGCCAGCTCCTTACTGAACGCGTCTTCATTTTTGGTTTCTTCCGCCCGGTAGCGGGTATTTTCCAGCAAGACCACGTCGCCGTCTTTCATCTCGGCAACCGCTTTCTTCGCATGTTCGCCTACAACCGTCGCATCCGCCGCAAATACAACCTCTCTGCCCAATTTTTCAGACAGCTTTTTTGCAACCGGCGCCAGGGACAATTCCGGCTTCGGCTCGCCCTTGGGCTTACCCAGATGGGAGCAGAGGATCACCTTTGCACCGTTTTTCATCAGGTACTGGATCGTCGGCAGCGCGCCGTCAATCCTTGTCTCGTCGGTAATGTTGCGGTTTTCGTCCAGCGGCACGTTAAAGTCACACCGGACCAGCACGCGCTTGCCGCTGACTGCGATATCTTCCAAACTTTTTTTGTTTAGCATGTTACACACCTCTTCAGTTATTTTGATTTCCCGCCGCTTGCGGCGGCACAATTGATAACGCGGAAAAGAAGCGCGCAGGCCGTTTTTAGCGGCGTCCCGAAAAAGGGGAACTGCACAGCTTATTTTTCACATGAGGACCTTGTCCCAA
>DVND01000104.1 GCA_018714645.1 Candidatus Avimonoglobus intestinipullorum | reverse complement strand
TAACACTTGCAGTTTCAGAAAAAATATAATATAATAATAAAGCTGTAATTTAAATAGAAGGCGATGAAGGCCGGGCCCGTGCGATCGGACCCCGTGAACCTTGTCAGATGGGGAACCAAGCAGCAATAAGCGGATCGCCCGATGTGTTATGGTTTCCCCGGCTGGAGCCTATATGTAAACCCACCCCCGAGAGGGGTTTTTTCATACCGCGCCGGAAGGAGGAAAACGCATGGCATATCAGGCGATATACCGCAAATGGCGGCCGTTGGTCTTTGAGGACATCGTCGGCCAGATGCATATCACAACAACGCTGAAAAACCAGATTATAAACGGCCGTATCTCGCATGCCTACCTGTTCTGCGGAACCCGCGGCACCGGGAAAACCACGGCGGCAAAGGTCTTTGCCCGCGCGGTGAACTGCCTGAATCCCCATGATGGCTCCCCCTGCAACGAATGTGCAATCTGCCGCGGTATTCTGGACGGCAGCATCATGGATGTGTCAGAAATCGACGCAGCGTCCAACAACGGCGTAGAAAATATCCGTGAAATCCGTGAAGATGTCAACTATGTGGCGACGCAGGCAAAATACCGTGTCTATATCATCGATGAAGTGCATATGCTGTCCCAGGGCGCGTTCAATGCACTTTTGAAAACATTGGAGGAGCCCCCTCCCCATGTCATTTTCATTTTGGCGACAACGGAGGTCCACAAAGTCCCCGAAACGATTTTATCCCGCTGCCAGCGGTTTGATTTTAAACGCATCCGCCCGTCGGATATCGTCCTGCGGATGAAGGAAATTGCCATGGGTGACGGCTTGACCATATCCGATGACGCGCTCCATTTGCTGGCGCGGCTGGCGGAAGGCTCCATGCGGGACGGGCTGAGCATTTTAGAGCGGTGCGTCTCTGCATGCGGGACAACCCTGACCTATGAAAATGTAACGGCTGTGCTGGGGATCGTGCAGCGTGATCTGGTCCTGTCCATCACTGACGCTATTGCGTCCGGCGACGCGGGGAATGCCCTGGCGGCCATAGACCGGCTCGTCACCGAAGGCAAAGACCTGAACACCTTCTGTGATACGTTGTTGTCCCATATGCGCGATTTGCTGGTAATAAAAGTCGCTCCCGGCGCCGAACAAATATTGGACTACCCGGCGGAAGAATACGTCCAATTGAAGGCGCAGGCGGAACGGATGCCATTTGAACGCATTCAGGACGCGGCGGAAAGCCTGCAAAAAGCGCGGGCGGAAGCAAAATGGCTAAAGGATCCGCGGGTTGTTTACGAATTATGTCTGGTCAAGCTGGCGCATCCGGAGCTGGATGCCTCCGGAGAAGCAATTGCGGCGCGGGTATCTGACCTGGAGGAACAGCTCAAAAACGGCGTTACGGTGCAGGTGCAGCAGGCGCCTGCCGAAAAACAGGAAAAAAAGCCGGAAAAACCAAAAAAAGAACCCTCTGCAAGGCTGTGTGCCCCTCTTGATGTACAATCGCTGACCGCAGAAACGCCTGTCGTGGCAGCGGCGCGGAAATGGGACAAGGCGGCGCAGGCCATTGCAAAACGGTACCCGTTCCTGGCCGGCTCCGTGTTAAACCGCAAAATTACAATTGATGGCGAAGGGCTGTTACTGTTATTCAGCGAAAAAGAAGTCATGCTCAAAAAAATTTTTACCACCTACCAAAAATCTGCGGAAGAGCTGTTCCAAAAAAATGTCGGGGCCGCGCTCCGCTTGAAGGCGGTATTTGAATCGGATGTGGAAGACCACATCATTGATTTTTGGGCCATCCCCTCCTCGTCCCAAATCCAGGCGGCGCCCTCCCCGGAGCCCGAACCGGAAGAGCCGGTTCCTCAAACAGCGCCGCGCGACCCTTTGGAAGAATTGGAACAATCGTTTCCTGAAATTATAGAGTACACGGATGAAAGTGAATTTATAAATTATGAACCGGCGGAGGATCATTTTGAACAAACGGTGATGGACGCCCAGGAAGAGGAGGATGAATTCCTCGATGAACGCGAATTAAATCAAGAATAAATAAAAAGGAGATAAAAACAATGGGAAAATACAAAGGATTTCAAGGTTCCGGCATGAACACAAACAAAAACATGAACAGCGTCATGAAGCAGGCGCAGAAAATGCAGGAAGAAATGGAGCGCGTGCAGGCAGAGCTGGAAGATAAGACCGTGGAAGCAACTGCGGGCGGCGGTGTGATCGAAGTCGTTGCCAACGGCAAAAAAGAACTGGTATCCATTAAAATCAAGCCGGAAGCAGTGGACCCGGACGATGTGGAAACATTGGAGGACCTGGTGATGGCGGCTGTCAATGAAGCCATCAAGAAAGCAGATGATATGATGACCGAAGGTATGAGCGCGGTCACGGGCGGGATCAATATCCCGGGATTATTCTAAGGAGGGCGGAGCATGCACGCAGCGCCGATTGAAGCTTTAATTGAAAAATTTGAACAATTGCCTGGGATCGGCCGGAAAAGCGCAGAACGCATTGCGTTTTATGTGCTGGACAGTATGACAAAGGAAAGTGCGCAGGAATTTGCGCGCTGTATTTCCGAAGCAAAAGCAACGATTAAACTCTGCCCGGTTTGCCAGAACCTGACGGATACGGCGACCTGCTCCATCTGCGCGTCAGAGAAACGCGACCGGAGTGTCATCTGCGTAGTGGAACACCCAAAGGATGTTCAGGCAATTGAAAAAACGCGTGAATACAAAGGGCTTTACCACGTATTGCACGGCGCTCTGTCCCCCATGGACGGCATTGCGCCGGACGATATCAAAATCAAAGAACTGCTGGAACGGCTGGCAAGCCCGGGTGTTTCTGAAGTGATTATGGCGACAAATCCCACCGTCAACGGCACGGCGACGGCAGTTTATATCTCAAAGCTGATCCAGCCGCTGGGAGTCAAGGTCACGCGTATCGCACACGGCATCCCCGTCGGCGGCGATTTGGAATATGCGGACGAGGTCACGCTCATCAAGGCGCTTGAGGGGCGGCGGGAAATGTAAATTTTTACAGAATGGGGGTTCCCCATTCTTTTTTTCTCAGCAAATTCGACAAAACAACTATAAATTTAACAGCTTCTTACAAAACCGGCACTATTTTGCCTTGACTATTGATTTTAAAAAATATATAATATATAAATGAGTGTTGCAATATACATACTACATGGAGATGGATTGGAGGGATGAAAAATGAAAATTCCACTCCATATGGGAATTGACGTTGGTTCGACAACTGTTAAGGTCGTCGTGCTGGACGATACATATAATATCATCTTTGCCGAATACATGCGGCATTATTCGGATATTCAATCAACGGTGCAGACGCTGTTTGCCCGCGCCGCAGATGCTTTAGGCGATACGCCGTTTACCACGGTCATCACCGGCTCCGGCGGCCTGATGCTTTCCAAAATGCTGCATCTGCCATTCGTGCAGGAGGTTATCGCGACGAAATCCGCTGTAAACACTTTTCTGAAGGATACGGATGTTGTCATTGAGCTTGGCGGCGAGGATGCAAAAATCCTGTATTTGTCCAACGGGCTGGAACAGCGGATGAATGGGACCTGCGCCGGCGGCACAGGCTCTTTTATCGACCAGATGGCAATCCTGCTGCAAACCGATGCGCCGGGGTTGAATGAACTGGCCGCCAAACACGATACCATCTACCCCATCGCAGCGCGGTGCGGTGTTTTTGCCAAATCGGATGTCCAGCCGCTTTTGAATGAAGGCGCAAAAAAGGAAGATATTGCCGCATCTATATTCCAGGCGGTTGTAACGCAGACCATCAGCGGCCTGGCGCAGGGTCGGCCCATTCGCGGGAATGTCGTATTTTTGGGTGGTCCGTTGTATTTCCTGCCGGAGCTGCGGCGGCAATTTGAGGAAACGCTCAAAGATAAAGCAAAAAGCTTCCGCACGCCTGAAAATGCGCAATTATTTATCGCCATGGGCGCGGCGCTGATGTATCAGGATCATACGCTGACGCTGGCCCAACTCATTTCGCAATTGGAACGCGCGCCCCGTGTCGATGCGGAAATCACGAGGATGCAGCCTCTATTTGAAACGGAAGCAGATCTGGCGGCGTTCCGCAGCCGGCATGGGCAGCATACCGCCATCACAGCCGATATTTCAAAAGTGTCCGGCAATACCTATCTGGGGCTTGATGTTGGATCCACCACCATCAAAGCCGCGCTCATTGATGAAGAGGGGCGTATTTTATACGCCTATTATTCCAAAAACGAAGGAAGCCCCATGACCCTTGCCGTACATATCTTAAAAGATTTGTATGCGAAGCTCCCAAAGGCTGCAAAAATTGCAAATGCCAGCGTCACAGGCTATGGCGAAATGCTTTTAAAAGCGGCGTTCCGCATTCCTGAAAATGAAATTGAAACCATTGCCCATTACAAAGCGGCGCAGTTTTTCTCGCCCGATGTGGATTTCATCATTGACATCGGCGGGCAGGACATGAAATGCATGAAAATTAAGGACGGTGTTATTGACAGCATCATGCTGAACGAAGCGTGTTCCTCCGGATGCGGTTCCTTTATCCAAACCTTCGCAGAATCCCTTGGAACAGATACCATCTCTTTCGCAAAAGAAGCCTTAATGGCAAAAAATCCGGTGGATTTGGGAACGCGCTGTACAGTGTTTATGAATTCGCGCGTAAAACAGGCACAGAAGGAAGGCGCGTCGGTTGGCGATATCAGCGCCGGCCTTTCCTATTCTGTGGTAAGAAATGCATTATATAAAGTTATCAAGCTCCGCGATCCGGATTTGATGGGTGACCATATTGTCGTACAAGGCGGTACGTTTAACAATGACGCCATCTTGCGCGCTTTTGAATTGTTGACAGGCAAAGAAGTCATCCGGCCGGACATCGCAGGCATTATGGGTGCATTCGGCTCTGCATTAATCGCAAAGGAACGGTACGCCGGCGCAGAAAACACACTGCTTTCCGAAGCGGAATTAGGCGCATTTCAATTTGAAAGCACGCTGACGCGGTGCAGAAAGTGCTCCAACGCCTGCCAGCTTACGGTCACAACCTTTGCAGACGGCCGCCGGTTTATATCCGGGAATCGCTGTGAACGCGGCGCTGGCATGGAAAAGAAGGATACCGGCCTTCCAAACCTGTATGCATATAAATACGAGCGCACCTTTGCCTATACGCCTCTGCCGGAAGAAGCGGCAAAGCGGGGGGTTATCGGCCTGCCGCGTGTCTTAAACATGTATGAAAACTATCCTTTGTGGTTCACTTTTTTCACAGAACTGGGCTTTTCGGTGCGGCTTTCGCCGCGCAGTTCCCACGCGCTCTATGAAAAGGGCATTGAATCCATCCCGTCAGAATCAGCGTGTTATCCCGCAAAAATTGTACACGGGCATATTCAAAGCCTCATTGACGCAGGTGTGAAAACCATTTTCTACCCCTGCGTCCCCTATGAACAAATTGAATTTGAAGGCGCCGGAAACCATTATAATTGTCCGATTGTCACCTCCTATCCAGAGGTCATTTATAACAATATGGATGCCGTCCGTGCGCCCGGGATGCGGTTTTTATATCCGTTTATCAATCTGGCGGATGAAAAATCCTTTGAGAAACAAATGTTTGATACATTGGCGCCCTACCATATCCCTATGGCGGAAATCAAGGCGGCTGCAAAGGCGGCATTCGCAGAGCGGGCCAATTTCAAAGCAGATATCCGTAAAAAAGGCGAAGAAGCCCTCGCTTGGCTGGAAGAACACGACCAGCGCGGCATTGTGCTTGCCGGCCGGCCTTACCATGTAGACCCGGAAATCAACCATGGCATCCCGGATATGATTACCTCCCAGGGCTTTGCGGTCCTGACGGAGGACAGTATCGCCCATCTGGGGCATATGAAACGGGATATCCGCGTCGTGGATCAATGGGCATATCATACGCGGCTGTATGAAGCAGCGGCGGCTGTAATCAATAATAACCGGCTGGAGTTGATACAATTAAACTCCTTTGGGTGCGGTTTGGATGCGGTTACCACCGACCAGGTGCAGGAAATTTTGCAATCGCATCAAAATATTTACACAACCTTGAAAATTGACGAGGTCTCCAACCTCGGTACTGCAAAAATCCGTGTCCGCAGCCTGAAGGCCGCAATATCGGAGCGGGACCGGAATGCATTTGTGCCGCAAGAGATAGAGCCATACACGCTTTCGCGCGTTCCCTTCACCAAGGAAAACCGCAAGCGCCACACGGTCATATTCCCGCAGATGAGCCCCGTGCATTTTAAGCTTTTTGAAGCGGTGCTTAACGCAAACGGCTATCATGCAATCCTGCTGGATGAAGCAAATGCGGCGGATGTGGAAGCGGGGTTAAAAAGTGTCAATAATGACGCCTGCTACCCCTCCATCCTGGTAACAGGCCAGCTGGTAAACGCGTTCACATCGGGGCAATGCGACCCGGAGAACACATCTGTAATGATTACGCAGACCGGCGGCGGGTGCCGCGCAACAAACTACATTGCTTTTATCAGAAAAGCGTTGAAGGAAGCGGGATATCCGAATGTACCGGTTATCAGCCTGAATTTTTCCGGCCTGGAAGGCAATCCTGGATTTAAAATCACGCCGGGGCTGCTGAACGGCTTGGTTAAGGCCTGTGTTTGGGGTGATTTGCTCATGACCTGCCTGCTGGCCACGCGCCCCTATGAATTGGACAAGGGCGCAACCTTGCAGCTGTACCGCAAATGGGTGGCAAAGCTGTACACAGCCATTGTCAATAACGACCGGCAAGAGCTGCGGAACAAAGAAGTCGTAAACCGCATCGTGGCTGATTTTGAGCGCATCCCCATCGATAAGGGGCTGAAAAAGCCAAAGGTCGGCGTTGTGGGGGAAATTCTGGTGAAATTCCATCCCGGTGCAAATAACCATGTCACAGACGTCATCGAAGCAGAAGGCGGCGAAGCAGTCGTGCCGGGCCTTTTGGACTTCATGATGTACTGCTTCTACAACACCAATTTCAAACGCGACCATTTGGGGGCAAAGGCCGCGTCTGCTGCAATCGCAAATATGGGAATCACGCTTTTGGAGCAATACCGCAAACATATGAAGCAGGCGTTGTTGCGGACGCCGCGGCTGGCGTCCCATGCGCCAACGCATATCAAGCATATTGCCGAAGGGGCGAGCCAGGTGCTCCAATTGGGGCATTGCACGGGCGAAGGCTGGTTTTTGACGGGCGAAATGGTGGAACTGATTGAAAAAGGGGTTCCGAACATCGTATGCGTGCAGCCTTTTGCTTGCCTGCCGAACCATGTGACGGGCAAAGGGATGATCAAAGAACTGCGGCGGCGGTTCCCCAATGCAAACATTGTTGCCGTGGATTACGACCCGGGCGCAAGCGAAGTGAACCAGCTGAACCGTATTAAGCTGATGATGGCGATTGCCTTTGAAAATCTCCAAAAGGAACAGGATCTGGTCGAGCGTGCCGCGCGGCGAAACAATTCCCCCAAAAAAGAAAAAACAAGGATATAAATTGCAAAAAACAGGAGGAAGCAATCCGCTTCCTCCTGTTTTTTTACGATGTACGGCTGATTCAATTTAATACAATCGCATTGACCGCCTCAATCAAGTCCACGACATACGAACGCCCGACAAGGGATACCGGTTCTCCATCCACCATTGCAAGGCAATGATCTCCGTCATACCGATACAGTTTTATCTGAACCTCCGGATGGTGTTCATTTTCCAGATGCACCGTCAAACTGATTTCTTCTTTTTGTGTCGGCTGTTCACCCGTAAAACTGTCTGCGCGCAACCCTTCTATCGCGCTTTGCAAATCTGCAATTTCCAGCTCATTTTCCTGATAATAATAATGCTTGCCATCATCCTGTTCCTCTGTGGTAATTGTGTAATTTGCGCCCTCCAGGGAGATGTCAAACTGATAAATGTCTTCAAACGCTGCCGACAACACTTCGAGATGCCGCAAAGAGTCATAAGAGGCCTCCATCAGCGCTTCATAATCCTCCGCTGCAATCTGATAGACAATCTGCGATGCGCCAACTCTTGCATATGCTGTAAATTCTTCATCAGAAGCGCCATCTGTTCCTTCAGCATCCTGGCGTTCCCCCAGGGCGCGGCTGACGTTCAAAACAAAGGTGTTCGAAAGCGCTTCTCCCGCCTCGTTTTCCGCGGTGTAATTCACAGTGATAACCAGCTCCGGCGTATCGAGGCCATATGCCTGCAGGTCTTCCTCCGATGCATTGTACGTGACGTAATCTGTCAACCCCAGGCTGCTGATGTTTTCCAGATAACTATCCACTCTGGAAGTGTCAAGGGGCATGTTCTTTCCGTCCCGCTGCGTGAAGTAGACGTCATCAGCGCAATAAGTGTCAATGCTGTTGTTTTCCTCATAGGTGATGCTATACGATTCCGCACCGGAAAATTGGATCCCTCCAACCGTATCAAATTCCGGTATTTCGTCATGCTTGATCATGTCGCTAAGGACAACTTCAAAAGAACTCCAAGGGTCCTCTGCCGCCAGATAGACATTGCCGTCTCCAATGGAAACATACCGTTGCGAATCCATATCGCTGTAATTGCCGAGCAGGACTTCATAGGACTGATCCCCCGTTGCAAACCTGATCGTGCATAACGGGTCATCCAACCCATACTGTGCATAATCTTCCACTCCTTCAATAGTAAAGGAAACCTTAAATTCCTGAAATTGCTCCAGAAGTTCATTTATTTTTTCTTCATTTACAGGGAATGCGCCATCCGCATCATAGAGCCAGGTATCCTCCTTGTGAAATGCGAGCGCGGTATCTTCGTATTCCCAAGACAATGACTGCACAGAATCAGCCGGCACTTCCAGAATCACCGCATCGCTGTTGCTGATCTGTTCTTTGCGGTCTTCCACCTGCACTACAATCAGCGTTGCAATGCAGGCAAAAATCAATATGCCCAACAGCAGGTAGATTTTTTTTGCGCGTGTCATTTTTGCAGCCTCCTCCTTCTCAAAATCACATAAATGCCAATCCCCAGATACAAGAGCGGAAAGACGCCGATCATGATCACTTTCAATGTAGAGGCGGCAGATTCGCTGATCGTTAAATAATTATAGTTTAACGATTTACTGCGGATCGCCATCGCCTCTCTCCCTCCGACTAATGAGGACAGTGCATTCATCCCCATGTCCGCATTAGCGCCTGATGAATAAGCATTGTACATATCGTCGAGAAAATAAGAAGAAGCGAACCATACAATCTTGCCGTCGTTATTGCCTTCAACAGAGACTGCAAGCGTAAACGGGCCGTCAATATCGCCCTCTTCTTTTTCATAGGTGGCAAGGTCATATCCGGCAATTTTGGAGAAGGCGGAACTGGACGTGGTCAGCAGTTCTTCCACCGTTCCCTTTTGAGACCCGCCCTGAACTGTCAGCCCCATGGAAACCGGCATAAAAACATAATAGTTGTTTTCAATCAACGGATCCGTGATTTCATTGCTCGCCATATCCGGCAGCAGCACATAGGGCATCTGGAACGCATAATGCTCCCTGTCCCCTTCCACAACAATCCCGTCATTCGCTTCCACGCCATAGTCTGCCAACAGGCTGTACAGGTTTTCCAGCATCCCGTCCTCCGCAGGCCCTGCCATAACCAATAGCTTTCCTCCCGCATCCACATACGCAGCGAGCATATCGCGTTCCTGTTCGGAAATATCGCTGGCAGGCGCGTAAATCATTACACAGTCCGCCTCTTCCGGGACAGCGTCGGCCGTCATCAGGGAGAATGTTGTCATCTCAATATTTTCTTTTTCAATCTGGTCGCTGAAGGTGGCTGGGATCTCCGATTCCCCATGGCCTTCCAAAACATACAGCTGCGGCAAATCTTCTGTGACCACATAATCTATGGCTGATGTAATTACCCCTTCCCCGTCAAAAGACGTTGTATAGGTATAAGAATAAATGTCCGCTTCCTGCACATAGATATCATCGTAGCTGATAAACCGACTGCGTTCCCCGCATTCCACAACCAGGCTGTTGTTGGAAACCGTTTCATCCGTATATTGTTCGGCAAAGGTTGGGAAAACATCCGGATTTTTCTTAACAACCTGGATATGCTCCGAAAGGTTTTCATACTTTGCCAATAGATTTTCTATAACGTCATCTTCTTCACCGGCCTGAACAATCCAATAAATGGTGACGTCCTGTTCCAGCGCATTCACAACCACTTTTGTATTACTCGTAATAGAATAGAGCTTTGCGGAACTGATGTCATATTTTGTTAACGTGGCAGGCAAGGCGGAAACAAATATATTTACCACAATCAAAATAGCTAAAACAACGGCTGTAATCGCCAGCGAATACGCCCCGCCCCGGAGAGCCGTCTTGTTTTGTTCCGATTTTTCAGAAGCCTTAAAAGGATTCCGGTTTTTCATCAGTTATACCTCCTTTTTTCAAGAGACTGCACAGATAAAAATAAAAAGAAGGCGATAAAGGTCAGATAGTAGACAATGGCCGTCATATCAAAAACGCCGTTTACAAAAGTATTGAACCGTTCAAACAACGACAATTGTTCCATAATACGCGGGAGCAGCCCCTCAAATATGGATGCGTCGACGAAATACAGGATCAGGAGCAAGGCAATCAGGATAAAGCCGATTCCATACGCCAGTTTTTCGTTTTTCGTCAAATATCGGATGACTGCGCCAAGGATCAGGACAATCACGCACAGGGCAATGAGCGACCCGGAAGCCGTTGCTGAAACATATTCCGAAAGGCTGACGCTGTAATAGTTGAGTAAAATGGCTGCAATGCCAATGGCCGCGGCAAATCCCTGATTATCTGTCAAAGAAGAGATAAATACGCCAAGGGCAATCAAGGCGGCGCCTAAAATGAAAAATGCCAGGATTGACCCGTAGGATGTCAGCAGATAAATTTCACCATACTGCGAAAAAATCATCGGATACACACAAATGATACACAGCGGGATCAGATAAACAATCAGGAGCGATAAATATTTCCCTATAATCACCTGAGCGGTGGTAATAGGAAGGGCATATAATAGCTGATCTGTTTTTTGTTTACGTTCCTCCGCGATAACGCGCATGGTTAAAATCGGGACAATCACCACAAACACAAGGCTCCCAAAACTAAGTACAAATTCAAAATTACTGACTGCCGCCTGTATGTTATACAGCATCGCCCCGATCCCCACAAAGGCGAGCAAAAAAGCGCCGAAAACATAGGCTGTCAGCGAATGAAAATAAAGTCTTAATTCATGTTTTAATACTGCGATCATTCTTCCTCCACCCCGCTTCCCTGCTGTTCTGCATTTTGGGCTTCATACTCCGGCACATTTTCGGGGCCGGCCTCTTCCGGCGCCGCATCCGTTTCAGAACCATTGCCTTCTGTCAGTTCAATAAAGACGTCCTCCAGGCTGGCTTTTTTCAGAGCCATCTCCAGCAGCGCTTTCCCCTTTGCCGCAAACGCAAAGAAGATTGCGCGGGAAATTTCATAAATGTCATCATGATCTATTTTAATATGTGCTGTAACGAATTCCCCGTCATTTTCAATATCCACAGCGGCAATATGCGCAATGCCGGCTAAAATTTCATTTAACTCTTCCGGCGCCGCATCAGAAGTGATAACGATCTCATTTTGCGTTAACAATTGTTTTTCAAGTTGATCCGGTTTATCAAAGGCAATCAGTTTCCCCTTTGCAATGATTAATATCTGGTCGCAAATCGTCTGCACTTCGGATAGGATATGGGAGCTTAAAATGACCGTATGCGTCTTTCCAAGCTCTTTAATGAGGTCGCGGATCTCAATAATCTGGATCGGATCAAGCCCGACCGTCGGCTCGTCGAGTATAATGACCTTGGGGTTCCCAAGAAGCGCCTGCGCAATTCCGACCCGCTGTTTATAGCCTTTGGAAAGCGCAGAAATGCGGCGGTTCTTTACTTCCTCAATTTTAGTCTGGGAAATAACCGCATTGATCTGCCGCTCAAGCTCCGCGCCGCGCAGTCCTTTTGCTTCGCCCACAAATTTCAGGTATTCAGCAGGCGTTTCGTTCATATACAGCGGCGGCTGCTCCGGCAGATACCCGATCAGCCTCTTTGCCTCATTCGGTTCTTCAAAAATATCATGCCCGTCAATTTTAACATGGCCTTTTGTGGCGGACAGGCATCCGGTCATCATATTCATTGTCGTGGTTTTTCCGGCGCCGTTTGGTCCAAGGAAGCCATAAACATGGCCTTCGTCAATTTCAAACGAAAGATCGTTGACGGCTATAAAATCACCATAACATTTTGTTAAAT
>DVND01000103.1 GCA_018714645.1 Candidatus Avimonoglobus intestinipullorum | reverse complement strand
ACTGAATAGTGGATATGTTTCCATATAAGAAAACCGAGATTTCCAATACAGCTAATACTCTTTTCCAAGCCGTTGTTCTTTGCCGGGATATACCAGATTTTAGAATTCATACTTTCACCTTCTATCCAAACGATAACTATTTGATAACTTTCTTCAAATAAGGTTGATATATTAATGCTTCAGAGGTAATATATCACCAACAAAGGAGGTTTTGTATATGTCAAAAACATATATTTCGATTTATGCTCCCAAAGCGGTGCACATTTCAAATTTATACCATAACCTAACGGAATTTTCGGAAAGGGTAAATAATAGCTTGATGTTTCACCTTGTAAAAAGGGATATATTTCATTCAAATTTAGACAGTCAACATATTATACATAAAAGAGTATATTTTTTTAAATACCCCGAACTATCTGAAAAGCAGCTATACATAGCAATATGTACGTTTTCCGCATTCATTTTGAAGAAAGCCGACCATAATATTAACCTTGTGAACTTCAAAATTCAAAATGATAGAAACGGTCTCTTTAAACTAACTGCATATATACCAATAACAAACGACTAATAATATAATTTTAAGTACTAACAGCCTACTTTCAAAGCTTGTAATCCCCAATGATGAGTAGGCTGTTTTTTTGTGTCAGAACCGCGACAACCACAATATATTGTAGTTATAAATTTTCATATCCACTACATATACGGGACATCAATACTACCGTCTCAACGTGTGTCGTCCAAGGGAACATATCCACGCCGGCAACCCGTTCCAATACATATCCCTGCCCCGTCAGGAACCGCACGTCCCGCGCCAGCGTCGCAGGGTTGCAGGAAACATACACAATCCGCCCCGCGCCCGACTGCACAACCGCAGCAAGCGTCTGTTCATCGCTGCCCTTGCGCGGCGGGTCCAGCAGCACCACATCCGGCCGTACGCCGCCCTCCAGCAGCTTCGGTACAAGCTTTTGCGCATCACTGGCGTAAAACCGTGCATTGCCAATGCCGTTGCGCGCGGCGTTCTGCTCCGCATCCGCAATGGCCTGCGGCACAATCTCTACGCCAATCACCTCTTTGCACCGTTTTGCGGCAAGCAGGGAAATCGTTCCGATGCCGCAATAAATGTCCAGCACCGTGTCTGCCGGCGACAGCCCGGCATATTCCATAGCGGTTTCATACAGCCGCTCCGTCTGGACAGGGTTCACCTGGAAAAAACTATGGGGCGATATCTCGAACCACAGGCCGCACAGCTGGTCGCGTATCACCGGGCTGCCGTACAGCACTTTGTTTTCCGCGCCCAAAACCGCATTGGAGCGCTTATCATGCATATTCAGGATAATGCTCGTAATATCCCCTGAGGCCGCGCGGATACACCGCACCAGTTCTTCTGGGTTTTGCGGCGCTTCCGCCGCGGAAACCACCACCATCATCTCCCCCGTTTTGCGGGCCGTCCGCATAAACACCCTGCGGATGCAGCCCGTATGCGTCCCTTCATCATAAGGCGGCACGCCGGACTCCCGCATATACCGTTTTACCGCCGCCAGCACGGAACAGGCATATTCCCCCCCCAGCAGGCAACCCTCCAGCGCCACAATGTCATGGCTGCGCTCCCGGTAAAAGCCGCAGACTGTCTCGCCCTGCCTGTTTTTCCCCACGGGAAAAATCATCTTATTCCGATACCGAAACGGGTGATCCATGCCGTACAGCTCAATCCGCCCCACTTCCACGCCGCCAATTTTTTGCAGCGCGTCGGAAATAGCCTGCTTTTTCAGCTCCAACTGGGCCCCGTATTGCAAATGCATCAGCCGGCAGCCCCCGCAGACGCCGAATTTTTCGCAGGCCGGCTCCTGCCGCTGCGCAGACGGTTCCAGCAGCTCTATCAGCTTCCCATAGGCATAGTGCGCCTTACATTTGACAATCAAAATCCGCGCCAGATCGCCCGGCGCTGCATAAGGGACGAACACAGTAAAGCCGTCAATCCGCCCGACGCCATCCCCTTCTGAGGACACCGTCTCGATACGCACCGTATATTCTTTGTTTTTCTCCACAGGTATCATCCAAACCCCCGCCTTCTCCATTTTATTATACCCAGTTTTTCCCCAAAAAGCAATAAAAATAAAACCCGGGTCTCCGGGTTTTATTTTATTCCAGGTTTAGCTTGTGTTTCAAAAAATAATTGGTGATCAGGAAAAATACCATACTCCATATCAGCAAAAATACCATAAAAACCGCTAAAACGATATTGGATTGAATAACCGGCCCGATGGAATCGAGAACCCCCATGAACACCGTTCCGGAATTGAATAAAGCTGCTATAAGCACAGACACCGCAATGTTTACAGCAATATCCAACAATATATAGATCCCGATCGATTTTATGATCTTATGCCTGTTGAACATATGGCCAACCGCCATAGCAGCATAAATCATCAGCGTCCCAAATGCCGCAGAAATAAGCCCCAGCCCGACCAGCTCCAGGAAAAACAGCACCCATTCCCCTTGGATCTTATCCAGGTTTTCAAAAATCGCCCGGAACGCCTGCCCGAATACCGCCACATCCATGTTAGCAGTTATCACCAACAATAGAAAGAACGAAAGCACCGCCGCCGCAATGCTGATAATCTGGAACAGCACCACCGTGAGCAGCTTGCCCAGGATGTTCTGCGCGGTACTGACCGGCAGAGTGTGCATCAGGTAGCCCTCTTTCCCCAGGATATTTCTGTGGAAACGGAGGATGGACAAGATCGTGTTCATAATCAACGTCACAAAAATACAGAAAAAGTACAGCATGACCATAATTACCGGGATCATAAAGAAAAACCCGTCCGCCGGCAAATTGAACCGCATCATCAGCGCGTTCAGCACCGTGATGATCAATAACGCGCCATAAATGGGCAGCTGAATCCGCCCCATTGCCTTTAATTCATACTTCATTAACTTCCCTAACATTTGAATACCTCCCTGAACAGCGCGTCAATGCTCATGCCTTGCCGGTCACGAATATTGTCCACGCTGTCTCTTAATACGATTTCCCCATCCTTAATAAACAGCACCTCGTCCAGCACCTTTTCCACGTCCGCAATCAGATGTGTGGAAATGACGACAGTGGATTTTTCGTTATAATTGGCAATAATGGTGTTTAGGATGTAATCCCGCGTAGCCGGATCCACGCCGCCCATCGGCTCATCCAGCAGATAGAGATCGGCGCGGCGGCTCATAACGAGAATCAGCTGCACCTTCTCCTTGTTCCCCTTCGACAACGTTTTCAACCGCACTTGGGAATCGATATGCAGGTTTTGCAGCATTGCAAAAGCCGTTTCCTTGGAAAAATCCTCATAAAAATCCTTATAAAGCTGGACGATTTCCTCCACCTTCATCCACTCCGGCAGGCAAGTGCAATCCGGCAGATAGGAGATCGCCTTTTTCGCTTCTATGCCCAGCGGGATCCCGTTCACATACACCGCCCCGCTCGACGGCGTCAGCAATTGGTTGGCGATCTTGATAAGTGTGGTTTTCCCGCTGCCATTCGGCCCCAAGAGCCCCACAATATGCCCCCGCTGCAGCTTTAAATTCACATTTTTCAGCGCAGCCGTACGCCCGTAATTTTTGCACAGATTGCTGCACTCTAAAATAATTTCACTCATGTTGTTCCCCTTCCTCATTTTCTTCTAATAATTCCATCGTCTGTTTTTTGTCAAACCCCAGTTTTTCCATACTGGTGAAAAACGCGTCAATCTGCGCTTTTGCCAAATCTTTTTTTATTGCTTGAATCATCGCTTCATCCTCCGTAACAACGCGGCCGCTGGTGCGGTGCGTAACAATCAGCCCGGTGCGCTCCAGCTCTGCCAGCGCCTTCTGCATGGTATTGGGGTTCACCTCCGCCTCCGCGGCCAGCTCCCGCACCGACGCCAGCTTCTGCCCGGCCCTCAGCGCACCGGATACAATGAACAGCTTCATCTGTTCCATAATTTGGGCATAGATTGGTTTGTCATTGTTAAATTCCCATCGCATAGTTGCACCTCCTTCGTATTATTGTATTAAGTAACTAATACAATAATACTGCCTTTTTTATGATTTGTCAAGGGTTTTTTAAATTTTTTTATAAAAAAGCATGTGGCACATTGCATACGCAGAAAACTGCTTGATTTTAAATGCAAAATAAACAAAATGCACCCGGCGGCGTACTTTTTGTACACCGCCGGGTG
>DVND01000010.1 GCA_018714645.1 Candidatus Avimonoglobus intestinipullorum | reverse complement strand
TGAAACAGATTGCAAGAGAAAACAGGATTATTTTGACGGAAAATAAAACTTTATAAAAAATATATAAATTTAGGACATTTTTAACAGCTTGTTTGGAAGGATTTACAGGATATTTTCCAGCTTGAGCTTATAATTCTTCGGTAAATGGCGGAACAGGACGTCCAGCACCTCGCAGCGCGCCAACGCGTCCGTCTTCATCCCGCCTTCCACATATCCCCGCAGCTCCGACAGGTTCATTTCAATCCGGTCTAATTCGCTGTGATCCATGGTCGTGGCCAGGGCGATTTTCTTTTCGTCCACAAAATCGGATAATGCCTGTACCCGCTCTTCCGCCTGCTCAAAATCCCCTGCATGCAGCAGCTCCATGATTTCCTGATTGCTTTTTTCCATCTCCTGGGAAAGGTCGTCAATATGCATGGAATAAAACACGCTGCCCGCAACAATGGCCGCCGTAATAACAAGTGCGGTTATAAAGCTCTTCATTTCTCATCCTCCTCTCCCTTCCGCTGCAGGTAAAAGCCGTCATTCTCATCGTAAGAGGCGATGAAAACCTCTTTAATGTGCGCAATGCCCTGGCGCTTCAATTGTTCCATCAGCCATTTTTCCGTCTTGCCGCTCCGTTTTAATTCCGTTTGGTTCAGCACCCCATCGGAGATGAACATATACGGCAGATTCTCCCGCACTGCGTATTGCAGCCGCATATCCCGCACGGTCACTGTCCGGGCGTCTTTTTTGGGGATGATGCTGATCTGCCCGTTGGTTTCCAGCACCGCCACCTCCACGTCTGTCAGATTGGGGAACCCGCCGATGCGCAGCTGCTCCTGCAAATCATTCAAGTTGAACCGCAGGCGTTTTAATTCCCCTTCGTTTACATGGCCGTTATAGATGATGATGCTCGGCTCCCCCGTGATGAACCGGCGGGCGGTTTTGCTCTTCAGGCTGATAAACGACATCACCACCTCCGCCACAATCAGCGTCAGCACCGGGATGACCCCTGACAGCAGCGGGATGTCAATGGCCTGCATGGGTACGGACGCCAGGTCGGAAATCATAATCGCCACCACCAGCTCCGATGGCTGCAATTCCCCAATCTGCCGCTTCCCCATAATGCGCATGGACGTTACCACGACCGCATACAAAATTAACGTTCGAATGACCAATACCAGCATATTCTGTTCCTTTCTGCAACATATATAGTTTTAATATTTCCTTTTTGTGAAATAAAATACAACCCTATTTACTTTCGCACGTTAACGTGTTACAATAGAACAAGAGGTGACAGATATGAACCAGAAGTTGATGGATGAGAATATGCACAAATTGTTTCAGGCGATTCTCTCCTTAAAGGATTTACAGGAATGCGCCCATTTTTTCGAGGATTTATGCACGGTATCGGAATTAAAATCCATGAGCCAGCGGCTGGAAGTGGCGCTGATGCTGGACAAAAAATACGTCTACACGGACATCGCCGCCAAAACCGGCGCTTCCACCGCAACCATCAGCCGCGTCAACCGCTGCTTGAACTATGGCAGCGAAGGCTACCGCGCGGTGATCGACCGCATGAAGGCAGGGAAACATGATGCATAACTGCTATGCGGATTTTGCCGCTTATTATGACCGCCTGATACGGCAGGATATCAACTACGAGCAATGGGCAGACTACATCGAGAATTTGTTTGCACGGTATGGCCTGAACCCGGATTTGGTATGCGACCTGGCCTGCGGGACAGGCAATATCACCCTGCCGCTTTCCCGGCGGGGCTACGATATGATCGGCGTAGACCGCTCTGCCGAAATGCTCGCCGCCGCCCGTGAAAAACCGGGCGGGGAACGCATCCTCTTTTTAAACCAGGATATGACGCATCTGGATCTATACGGCACGGCGGACGCCTTTTTGTGTATGATTGACGGCTTCAATTACATCCTGCAGCCGCAGGCGCTGCTGCGCATGCTGCGGCGGATCAAGAGCTGCTTTTTGAACCCCGGCGGCATCCTGATTTTCGATGTCAGTTCCCAATACAAGCTTTCCACAATCCTTGGGAATAACACCTTCATTTACGACACGGACGCCATCTTCTATACCTGGGAAAACCACTATATCCAAAGTAAGCATCTGTGCGATATGGAATTGAATTTTTTTATAAAAGAACACGGGCGCTACAAACGCTTCCGCGAACGCCATCTCCAGCGGGCCTACAGCGCAGCGGAATTGGCCGGGCTCTTGCGCAAGGCCGGATTTTCAAAGATCGAGGCCTTTGGGGAGCTGTCGTTTGCGCCGCCGGCTGAAAACAGCAGCCGGATCGTGTTTACAGCCCGGTAAAATACGGCTTTTCACACCGCGAAAAGCCGTATTTTTCTTGCTTTTCTTTCCTGTTTGTGATATAATTAATGTATTGATTTGTATGCGGTAAATACGAACTACTATATAGGAGGTACATCTCGAATGGCGAAGAAAACGAAGGAAAAAGAGCTCGACATGGCCGCGATTGAAAACCAGAAAATCGTGGACGTGGACCTCAACAGCGAGATGAAAAAATCATACATATCCTATGCCATGAGCGTTATCGCCAGCCGTGCGCTGCCGGATGTGCGCGACGGGCTGAAGCCGGTGCACCGCCGGATTTTATACGATATGTATGAAAACAATTTATTATATGAAAGCGACTTCCGCAAATGCGCCACCACCGTCGGCGACGTGCTGGGGAAATACCACCCCCACGGCGACGCATCCGTATATGACGCCATGGTGCGCCTGGCGCAGGATTTCTCCCTGCGGTACCCGCTGATTTTAGGCAAAGGGAACTTTGGTTCCATCGACGGCGATCCGGCGGCGGCATACCGGTATACGGAATCAAAAATGACGAAGCTGTCAGCGGAGATGCTGTCGGACATCGAAAAAGAGACTGTGGACTTTGTTCCCAACTATGACGATAAGCGCAAAGAACCGGACGTGCTGCCTTCCAGGTTTCCGAACCTGCTGGTGAACGGCTCGGCGGGGATCGCGGTGGGTATGGCCACCAACATCCCGCCTCACAACCTCTCGGAAACCATTGACGGCATTACTGCTGTTATTGACGACCCCAATATCACCATTGAGGAACTGATGGGTTACATCAAAGGCCCGGATTTCCCCACCGGCGGCGTGATCATGGGGCTTTCCGGCATCCGCAGCGCTTATGCTACCGGCAAGGGGCGCATCATCGTGCGGGCAAAGGCGGAAATCGAAGAGTTAGACAGCGGCCGTTCCCGCATCGTGGTGACGGAACTACCCTACCAGGTCAACAAAGCGCGTCTGGAAAAACACATCAACGAGTTGGCCCGCGATGGTAAGATTGACGGCATCGCCTCCACACGGGACGAATCCGACGAAAATATCCATCTGATTATCGAGTTAAAACGGGACGCAAATCCCAACGTGGTATTAAACAACCTCTATAAATTCACACAGATGCAGGAGACCTTCGGCGTGATTTTGCTGGCGCTGGTGGACAAGGAGCCGAAAATCCTGAACCTGCGGGAAATCATCGACCATTACATCCACCACCAGGAGGACGTCATCACCCGCCGGACGCAGTTCGACCTGCGCAAGGCGGAGGAACACGCCCACCTATTGGAGGGCTACCGGATCGCCATCGACCACATTGACGAGGTCATCAACCTGATCCGTTCCTCCAAATCCATCCCGGATGCGAAGGTGAACCTGTCCGAGCGGTACAGCCTTTCCGACGTACAGGCGACCGCCATCGTCCAAATGCCGCTGGGACGGCTCTCCGGACTGGAACGCGACAAAATCGAAACAGATTATGCGCAGACCATGGCAAAAATCGAGGAATACCGGGCGCTGCTCGCCGATGAGCATTTGATTTTAAACATCGTGAAAGAGGATTTACAGCGCATCAAGGATAAATACGGCGATGAACGCCGGACGGAAATCACCATGGTGACCGATGAACTGGACATCGAGGATTTGATCGATGAAGAGGAAGTGGTCATCACCATGACCCACAGCGGCTACACCAAGCGGCTGCCGGTGGACACCTATAAATCCCAGCACCGCGGCGGGCGCGGCATCTCCGGCATGGCCACCCGCGAGGAGGATTTTGTGGAACAGATTTTCACCACCTCCACCCATGATACGATCCTATTCTTCTCAACCCGCGGCGTTGTTTACCGTCTGAAGGGGTATCAAATCCCGGAGGCGGGCCGACAAGCCAAGGGCACGGCCATCGTGAACCTGCTGCCGCTGGAGCCGGAGGAAAAAATCACCACCATGATCCCCATTTCAGATTTTGAAGAGGGAAAATTCCTGACCTTTATTACGAAAAACGGCACTGTCAAAAAGACTGACCTGATGGACTACGCCCGGATCCGCAGCGGCGGCCTGCGAGCCATCGAACTGGCCGACGGGGACGAGCTCATCCGCGTAAAGCTGACGGACAACAACCAGCACATCATCATCGGCACCCATGACGGCTACGCCATCCGGTTCCATGAAACCGATGTACGCCCCATGGGCCGCACAGCACACGGTGTGCGCGGCATCCGCCTGAACGAAGGGGATTACGTGGTCGGCGCCAGCGTTGCACTGGAAAATTCACAGCTGCTGGTGGTCACCGAAAACGGTTACGGCAAAAAGACCTCTTTGGACGAATACAAAGTACAGACCCGCGGCGGCAAGGGCATTTTCACTTACCGCATTACCGATAAGACCGGCAAAGTGGCCGGGCTGAAAACAGTTACAGATCAGGATGACATCATGCTGATCACCTCCGACGGCGTATTGATTCGGATGCACGCGTCAGAGATCAGCACCTTCGGGCGGCAGACCCAAGGGGTACGCATTATGCGGCTGGATGAAGGCGTGCAGGTCGTCGGCCTTGCACGGACAGCCCAGGAAGAAGAGGACGATGCACCTGCGCCATCGCCTGAAACACAAACAGAAGCATAAAGAAAGGAATTGATTCGATGAAAACAATGAAACGGCTTTTGGCGGCGCTGGCCGCCGCGATGATGATGCTGACCATGGCGGGTTGTTCCGGCGGGGGTACCCAACCCACTGAAACGCCTGCGGCGACACAGGCTGCGGACCCATATGCGGATCCCATCCACATCACCATTGAAATGGAAAACGGCGGGCTGATTAAAGCGGAGCTTTATCCCAATCTGGCTCCCGAAACCGTAAAGAATTTTGTAAATCTGGTAAATGACGGCTTTTACGACGGTTTGATTTTCCACCGCGTCATTGAAGGCTTTATGATCCAGGGCGGCGGCTTCGACCAGGATTTGCAGCAGAAGACCTCCCCCAGCATCAAAGGGGAATTTACTTCCAACGGCTTTGACAATGGATTGAGCCATACCCGCGGCGTGCTTTCCATGGCGCGGGCCTCCGATCCCGATTCCGGCTCCTGCCAGTTCTTCATCATGCACCAGGATTGGCCCTCTCTGGACGGCGAATACGCCGCTTTCGGCAAGGTGACAGAGGGCATGGATGTGGTAGACGCCATTGCGGAAACAAAGGTGGAAAACCTGTCGCAGAACATGCAGGACGTCCCGGTTACGCCGCAGGTCATCAAATCCATTACCGTGGACAACTAAAAGGAGATGCGCTTATGAATGAAATTCTGATCACCATGCAGAACGGCGATACTATAAAAGCCGAATTATATCCCGATATTGCGCCGGTTACGGTGGAACATTTCCTAAAGCTGATTGACCAAAAATTCTTTGACGGCCTGATCTTCCACCGCGTCATCCAGGGCTTTATGATCCAGGGCGGCGGCTATGACGCCCAGGGCAATCATCATGCAGCGGACAGCATCAAGGGGGAATTTCAGAAAAACGGCGTGCCAAACCCTTTGAAGCACACGCGGGGCGTCTTATCCATGGCGCGCACCTCGTTCCCAAATTCCGCGTCCAGCCAGTTTTTCATCATGCATCAGGACGCGCCCCATTTAGACGGCGAATACGCCGCCTTCGGAAAAGTAACGGAAGGGCTGGATGTCGTGGACAAAATCGCCGGCGTGAAAACGGATTTTACCGACCAGCCGATTGAATCACAGGTTATCGAATCCATCCGGCTTTTATAGAATAAAAGTTCTACCGATTTTCTGATTATCTTTGCAAATCTCCGCAAATGCTGGAAAGGCTTGTTATATCAAGCATTTCCGGCATTTTGCGTTTCGGAAGATACCCCGCATATCATGGCAT
>DVND01000102.1 GCA_018714645.1 Candidatus Avimonoglobus intestinipullorum | reverse complement strand
CCAAAAAACAAAATTCGGCAAGCGCGCAAATATCCCGAAAACATAAGGAACGCCTAAAGCTTATGCAGGATTTAGATATGATATAGTGTGTTCCCACCTCATAAAAAACCCGGCCTGATCCTTCCTATGCGGAAACTACAAGCTGTCTTAAGGTACAATCTTAAGACGGCTTTTATTACAGGTAATCATACATAGAACTTCGGCATAACTCACAGCTGTTTTAAGGAAATAAAAAGAGGTCATTTCATCCGTAGGAGGGGCCGGGTAAAAGCCGGCAAGACCCCCTCACAGGCGGCTTCTAGACCGGCTGCACCGGGAAGAAAGGCGGGTTGACTGCCTGGACTATCCGGTTTATCAAATGCAGAAAAATAAGCCGGCAATATAAAAATGAAATGGAGGTTTCGACATGAGAACCATACAAAACCAAACGTTTGATGAAGAACGTGTGCTTTACAGCAGCAGGGATCTTCTCGTAAAAGATTGTTCGTTTGACGGGCCGGCAGATGGCGAAAGCGCGTTTAAGGAATGTTCGAATATACAGGCGGAGCACAGCTTTTTTAACCTGCGCTATCCTTTTTGGCACGATCACGGACTGAAAATCAGCGATTCGGAGATGACGCCGCTCTGCCGGGCGGCACTGTGGTATTCCGACCACGTCGAGATTACGGATACGAAGCTCCACGGCATCAAAGCGCTGCGGGAATGCAGCGACGTTAAAATGCGCGGCTGCGATATTGTTTCCCCGGAGTTTGGCTGGTCCGTCTGTAACATCAAAATGGAGGACTGTACCGCCGAGAGCGAATATTTTATGATGCGCTCTACGAATCTGCATTTCAACAATGTGCGCATGAAAGGCAAATACTCCTTCCAGTACATTGAGGATTCCGTTTTTGAAAACTGTGTATTCGACACGAAAGACGCCTTCTGGCATGCAAAAAACGTTGTGATCCGTGACAGCATCGTAAAAGGGGAATATCTGGCCTGGTACTGCGAGAACGTCACCTTTGAAAATTGCAAAATTATCGGTACGCAGCCCCTATGCTACTGTAAGGGATTGAAGCTCATCAACTGTGAAATGATTGACTGTGATCTGGCCTTTGAGCGCAGCGAAGTGGAAGCGGCGATTACCACGCCGGTTCTCAGCATCAAGAACCCCCTGTCCGGCAGAATTACTGTTCCGGCTGTGGGCGAAATTATCCGGGATATTCCCGATGCAAACGGGGATATTGTGGTGACAGGGCAGCAGAAGGAACAAGCGGCCAAACCCTGTTTCTGTGCATAAGCCCCGTATGATTGTTCATATGCAAAAGCGGCGCAAGATGAGAGACAATGTTGCATGATGAAAAATCCGCCGATAACCATCTATATTGGGGTAGTATAAAAAATACTTGCCGTGTACAAATAGTCTATGATATAATGGAGAAAAGCTTATCTATAAAATTACAAAGGAGTGCTGCAGCCATGATTTACAAAAACTTTCAGGATTTAAAACTGTCTGCTCTTGGCATGGGCGCAATGCGTCTGCCCGTCGTGGATGGAAACGATGCCCATATTGATGAAAAAGCGGCAATAGACATTGTAGATTATGCCATGGAGCATGGCGTGAACTATTATGATACCGCATGGGGTTACCATGACGGGAATTCCGAACTCGTCATGGGGAAAGCGCTGGGAAAATACCCAAGGGAACGCTATTATCTGGCCGACAAATTCCCCGGCTACGATCTCTCAAATATGGATAAGGTGGAACCGATTTTTGAAAAACAGCTGGAAAAGTGCGGCGTTTCCTATTTCGATTTTTACCTGTTTCATAATGTTTGTGAGATGAATATTGACGCATATTTAGATCCAAAATACGGCATTTTTGACTATCTTATGAAGCAGAAAAAGGCCGGCCGCATCCGCCATCTTGGATTTTCCGCCCATGGTAACTATGATGTGATGAAGCGTTTTTTGGAAGCTTACGGTAAGGACATGGAATTTTGCCAGATCCAGTTAAATTACTTGGACTGGGGCTTTCAGGACGCAAAGGCAAAGGTCGGGCTGCTGAAGGAATACAATATCCCCGTTTGGGTAATGGAGCCGCTGCGGGGCGGGAAGCTGGCTTCCCTGCCGCCAGAGGCGGAAGCAAAACTCAAGACGCTGCGGCCGCAGGAGGAACTCCCTGCTTGGGCATTCCGTTTCCTGCAGAGTATTCCCAGTGTAACCGTCACCCTTTCGGGTATGTCCAATATGGAGCAAATGCAGGCGAATATTCGTACATTTGAAGAGAAAATACCATTAAATGAACAGGAGATGGAGGCTTTGCTTTCCATTGCGGACGGCATGGTTGGGAAAATTGCGCTGCCCTGCACCGCCTGCCACTATTGTGTCAGCCATTGCCCGCAGGGGCTGGATATCCCTTCTTTGCTTGCCCTGTATAACGAACACTGCTTTACGGAGGGTGGTTTTATTGCGCCCATGGCCATGATGGCTATTCCCGAGGATAAGCGGCCGGGCGCCTGCATCGGGTGCCGCAGCTGTGAAGCGGTATGTCCGCAGCAAATAAAAATTTCAGAAGCCATGGCGGATTTTGCCCAAAAATTAAATGCATAAATGTGCCGGGAAAAAATTTTTAAAATTCTGAACCCGGTATGCCTCCAAGCATATTTTAGGGCGGATTGCTGCAACAAGGCCGCGGATTGCTGCAACAAGGCTGCAAGACGCACCGGCGGATACCAAATAAATCCTGCTCATTTTATAGGATAAAAACCATATATTAAATATAAATCCATAGCGGCGCCACATGCAAACTGTAATTGCGTACCGTCAAGGAACACAGCCTCCGCCGGTTCTTCTTCCGCAAATACCGCCGCAGACAGCGCATTAAACAGCATCCAGACCATAAAAAAAACAGAAACCACCTTTGTAGTCTGCTTGTTCATAACTTCTTCCCCTTTTTTATTTATTGTATCATAAAACCGCAATTTTTGTCAATTATTTTACAATAAGCTGTC
>DVND01000101.1 GCA_018714645.1 Candidatus Avimonoglobus intestinipullorum | reverse complement strand
GCACAAACGGCATCTCATATTGGAAAATCCGTGTATAATCGCCGTATGCAGCCTGTTCTTCCTCATGCGTTGCCGCTGTGCCCGTCCGGGACAGCGCCTCGTCCAGCTCCGGATTGCTGTAATTAAAGAAGTTCCCCGGCGCCGTCAGAAATGCAGGATCCGCATTTTTCCCCAAAAGCACTTCTCCCAAAAACAGCTCATAATCGCCGCCGCTGACAGCTTCCTGATAATCCGAAAACTCCTCCTCCCTGACCCTTGTCAGGAAGCCCGCATTATTCAGCTGCCCTGCGATCCTGCGGGCAATGCGCAATTTTTCGTCGTTTTCTCCGTTGACCAGCAGTTCCAGCGTAAATTGCTGTGTCCTTCCATCCTGTTCACGGTAAAAATATCCGTCCTCCTGCTTTTCCCATGCATCCTCCGCCATCAGCCGCTCTATCTCCGCGCTGTCATGCACCGCATTATCTAATTTCGGTGCAAACCATGCTGATGGGTTCAGCGGCACATCCACCCCTACAGCCCTGGAATACAATTCATTTTCAATGATATCCTGTTTATTGATGGCGTAACTGACCGCTTTCCGGACAGACGCATTTTCGAATTCTTCATGGTTATAGCCGACAAATCCCAAGACGTTGGAAACATAATCATAATTATAATAGCTGCCGCGGGGCGCGCTGCGGTTCATGTCCATCGTCCGGCTTGTGATGACGTCGATTTCATTCGCCTCAAACGCATATGCCGCAGCCTCCCGGTCCTTCATCTCATTTAGAACCACGGTCTGTATCGCCGCTTCTCCGCCGTGCCAGTTATCGTTGGCGGCGAGTATGACCTGATCCGTCTGCGTGTCGCCGGCATACATATACGGCCCTGTCCCAACCGGTATAAAGTCCGCCGCCGCATCAACCGCAGTCCCGTTTTTCAGTATTGGGAATGTCAGCAATGCCGTATAGTCCGGTATTGGCTTAGAAAAGATAAACTGCACCGTGTTCCCGTCTACAACCGCCGCGGCCTCCATATCCGCCAAATCCTGGCTGTAGTTGTTTTCCGTCTCCTTGATTTTATTAAATGTGTACACGACGTCGCCGGCTGAAAATGCCGTCCCGTCATGCCATTTTACATCCTGCTTTAACTGCACCGTCACGCGGAGCGCATCCTCCGACAACGTGCAGCTTTCCGCCAGCACCGGAATCGGGTTCAGCTGCTCGTCGATATCAAACAGCGGCTCATAAATCATCGACAGACAGTCTGCCACCGTTTGTGAACCGGTCAAGAGCGGATTGAAAGTGTCAAAGTTCAGAATGGCAAAATGCAGCGCGTTTTCATTCTCGTTGACGATCAATTCACCGCTTTGTAATTCACCCTGGCTGTCCGATCCCGCGCTATGATCCGTACATGCCGCGCCCAACACCAGCAAAGCGCATGCGAGCGCCAGCAGCATGATTTTTTTCATAGCACCAGTCCTTTCAAAACCTCTATTTCAATTCCATAATCGCCGCCAGGCTTCCACGGTGCCCCTGGGTTTTCCGGTGGGAAAACAGCAGGCCGCTGTTGCAATAAGTACAAATGCCGGCATTCGTGATATGGTTTTCCAAAATACCCGCTTCCAAAAGCTGCATGGTTACAGCCTTTTGCAGATCAACATGCCATTTCTCCCCGAATTTTTGGAGCACCTGCTTGCCAAAAACCGCTTCAAATTGTTCCGCAACCTCGCCGCCCACCTCGAAATGGCAAACGCCGATGGACGGCCCAATCCCCGTTAAAATATCCGCCGGGTTGCTCCCGTGTACCTCCGCCATCTGCCGGATGGTTTTCGCGCCGATTTTTTTGACCGTCCCCTTCCATCCTGAATGGGACAACGCAATCACTTTTTTCACAGGATCAAGAAAGAATAGGGGGACGCAATCTGCATAAAACGTCACCAGCGCCATGCCGCGCGCCGCGGTCATCAGCCCGTCCGCGCTGTCCAGCGCATTTTCCCGCATGAGCCCGTTTCCGCGGTCGGACGCTGCCGCATTATATACCACATCCTCATGGATTTGGTGGGACAGCACCATATCCCGGCGCCGCACGCCAATGGCGTCGCCGATTATTTCAAAATTCCGTAAAACGTTTTCCCGTGCGTCATCACAGTTTAACCGCAGATTCATGCTCTCATAGGCGCCCTTGCTGACGCCGCCTACCCGTGTGGTGAAACAATGCTTCACAAGGCCGGTCTTTTCAAAAGAATCAATTGTATAATACTGAACGCCGTTTTTTTCCTGTAACCGAAACATGCCGCACCTCTTTACTGATGATGAAAATATTGATACACCGCTTCCGCCGCTTTTTGATCCATCCCTTTTACATTTTTCAATTCGTCTATTGTAGCTTCCCGGATGCGCTCCACAGATTTCAGCTCCGCCAACAACGCGCCCCGGCGCTTTTGCCCGATCCCACGGATCTGCTCCAGCTCCGACTTTATGCCTTCTTTCCGATGCAGCTTCCTGTGGTAGGAAATGGCGGTGCGGTGCACCTCATCCTGGATCCGTGTAATCAGATGGAACACGCCGGAATGCATGGATATCCCAATTTCCCCCGCCGCATTCAGCAGCCCCCGCGTCCGGTGCTTATCGTCTTTCACCATGCCAAATACAGGGATGTCAAGCTCCATCTGCTCCAGCATCTCCTCCGCCGCCGCAACATGCCCCTTGCCGCCGTCAATAAAAATGCAGTCCGGATGGGGCAGGAATTTCGCTTGCTCCGGGTCCAGCTCCCCCCTGGCAACCGCATCCTCTTCCTCCAGCGCATGCCGGAACCGGCGGTACAGCACCTCACGCATAGCGGCATAATCGTCCGCGCCTTCAAAGGATTTGATTTTAAATTTCCGGTATGCCTGCCGGAGGGGCTTCCCGTTTTGAAACACCACCATGGAGCCCACATTTTCGCTCCCCGCAATATTGGAAATATCATATGCTTCAATCCGCCGGACCGGGATTCCCAACAGCTTTTCCAGCTGCTCCAGGGATTTATTCTGTTCCTCGTTTTTCAGCAGTTCTATTTTATAGTTATTGGCCGCAATTTCCGCATTCTTATGCACCATCTCGACCATCCGTTTCTTCTCGCCGCGCGCCGGGACGCGCAGATGGATTTTCCGCCCGCATTTTTGCGTAAGCCACGCCTCAACCAACGCATCGTTGAGCGCATATTCCAGCAAAATGTCCTTTGGGATATAGACGGCGTTCATGTAAAACTGCTTCACAAAATCCGTCAGCAGCTCCGGTTCCGTCAAATCCGCCGTATTGTCGAGCCTGAAGTTTTCACGCCCCACGACCTTGCCGCCGCGGATGAAAAACACCTCCACAAACGCCTTCGTTTCCAGGCAATGGATTGCGATGATGTCCATATCCGTCTGGTGGTCGGAATCCACAATTTTCTGCTTCTCGCTGATGGCACGGATGGATTGTATCCGGTCCCGCAGGCGCGCCGCCCTTTCAAATTCCATCTGCGCCGACGCCTCTTTCATCTGCTGCTCCAATTCCTTCAGCAGTTCGCTGTGATTGCCTTCAATAAACGCGCAGATATCGTAAAATACCGCCCGGTATTCCTCCTTGGAAACCGTCCCCATGCAGGGGGCAAAGCACTTTTTGATGTGGTAATTCAGGCACGGCCGCCCCTTGTTGATATCCTGCGGGAATTTCCGGTTGCAAGTCGGCGGCAGGAATATGTTCTGGATGATTTCCAGCGTGTTTTTAATGGTCGAGGTCCCCATATACGGCCCAAAATATTTCGCGCCGTCATTTTTCAGGTTACGCGTCATAAAAATCCGCGGGTACTCTTCGTTCATTGTCACTTTTATATACGGGTACTGCTTATCATCCTTGAGCAGGATGTTATAATGGGGCATGTACTTCTTAATCAGATTGCACTCCAGCACCAGCGCCTCCATTTCGGAGTCCGTGACGATATATTCAAAATAAGCAATTTTCGCCACCATCGCCCGCACCTTCGGCGTGTGGTTCGCGTTGTTCTGGAAATACTGGCGGACACGGTTTTTCAGGATTTTTGCCTTGCCCACATAAATCACCGTGCCGTCCCGGTCGTGCATGATATAAACGCCTGGATTCTCAGGCAGGTTTTTCAATTCTTCTTTCAAATCAAACATAATCCCTCCGGGCCCGGCCTGCCCCACGCTATAAAAATAACCCTACACCGGTTACAATGTAGAGTTATTATGCTTCTTTTCAGAATTTATATTATTCAGTGAAGTTTGATGCAATCAAATGAACCAGTGTCGTCACAGCTTCTTCTTCATCGACCCCATCCGCAATGATATTAATTGTTGTCCCCTTTGTAATTCCAAGGGATAACACACCCAGCAGACTTTTTGCATTTACCTTCCGTTCTTCCTTTTCCACCCAGATGCTGGACTTAAATTCATTTGCCTTTTGTATAAAGAACGTCGCTGGCCTTGCATGCAAACCCACTTGATTCTGAACAACAACCTCTTTTGAGAACATTATGAAATCCTCCTAATATGTTTTCTGACCAAAAAGATTCATTTGTTTTGCCACTACTAATAAGCATACTAAAAAAAAGTAAAAACGTCAAGAGTTTT
>DVND01000100.1 GCA_018714645.1 Candidatus Avimonoglobus intestinipullorum | reverse complement strand
GTACGGGGAAGTGGATCTGACCAATAACAGCCACGGCCCCATCAGCGGCAGCATCTATTTTACGGATTATGCCTACGCCCCCAGAGTCCCTGCGCCATTTTACAATCTTGCGTCCGGAGAAACCCGGACGGTCAGGATGGTTTTTGCTCCCATGCGGGAAAAACGCATTGCCCAGACGGAGCTGGTTGTAGCGCTTTCGAACGGTGTGCAGATTGCTCAGACGGTGCAGCTCAGCTTTTTGGCGGCCAAGAAAGCCGGCGCGGATAAACCGGTCATCGACGGGGTGCTGACGCCGGGAGAATGGCGATCCGGGACGGCAATTTTTATCGACCAGGCTGATATGGTACGGACCTATACGGATTACGGCGGCCCGGCGGATATGAGCGGTAAGGCTTATCTCATGTGGGACGAAGAATATCTCTATGTGGGCGCCCAGGTGACAGATAATATTTTCAGCCAGACGGAAACAGATAAATATATCTGGCGCGGGGATATGATGCAGGTTGGTATTTTTGACCGGGCCTTGGAGGAAGACTATCGGGGGCAGAATTTTGAAATCGGTCTGGCTCAGACCCAGAAGGGGACAGAGGTTTACAGATATTTGGGTATTGGATATAAAATTGGGCCGGTAGAGGCGATTGAGGCATCCGTGAAAAATACAGGCAATATTACGGTTTATGAAGCGAAAATCCCTTGGGAAGAAGTGTTTGAGGGATTGGTGGAAATTGAGGACGGCAAAACAATTACTTTTTCCATGCTGATCAATGATAATGACGGCACAGGCCGCCGGGGCTGGCTGGAATACGGTTCCGGAATCGGTGCGGCAAAGGATCCTTCTTTATATCTGGATCTTTATTTGGCCGGGGAATAAAGGGGATGGAACAATATGTGGAAAGGCGAAGCACTGCAAAAAATATTAGCCGGTTTGGAACAGGACTATGACGAGGCCGCCGGATTGCTGGCAAAGCAGCTTCGGGGCGGAAGCTACCATTCGGCACTCCGGGACAGGACGGTGCATTTAATCTATGATTCGCTCTGCTACGCCTGCTGTTTGCTGGATGCGGGCAGCCCGGCACAGTGCCGGAGGGCATTGGAGATTGTAGAACGGGTGCTTTCCTGCCAGGATACTGACGAAAGCCGCCCCACTTACGGGGTGTATGCCAACTATCTGGAGGAGCCGGTGTGGACAGTGCCCGCGCCGGATATGAACCAAGCGGACTTTTGTACCAAGGAGTTCGTCTATATCCTGCTGTATCATCAGGACAAGATTCCGGCGCCTGTGCAGCAGGAAATCCGGGAAGCAATCCGCCGCTCCTGCAGGGAGATCCAAAAGCGGGACGTATACTATGACTACACCAATATTTCAATGATGGCGGTGTATGTACTGTATGTAGGCGGGGAGCTGCTTGGGGATCGGGAACTGATGGAGTTCGGCAAACAGAAGCTCCGGGCATTGTATACATATAATGCCCGGTGTGGGAACTTTGTGGAATACAACAGTCCGACGTATACGGGCATCGCCATTGAGGAAATATCTCGGATGCGGCGGGACATCCGTGACCCGGAATGCGCTCTGTGGATAGAACGGCTGAATACCATGCTTTGGCGGACGATGGCAGTACATTTCCATGCCCAAACAAAGCAGTGGGCCGGGCCTCATGGCCGGGCGTATACGGATTTTACAAAGCGGAATCTAATTTTTATTCAGTATGCATCCCGGGGAGAGATCCAGTTGCTTCCGAAGGAAGAAATGGTTTATGAACCTTCTTGGAATGGGATGGAGTTTTTCTGTCCCCCGGAGTTTTACAGCTATTTCCGGGGAGAACATCCTTACATCACAGAAGCATGTGTTTATAATGCGGATATCCAGCGGTTTTATGAGCAGAAGGCTTATAGCTGGATCACGCCTGAATGCACCCTTGGCAGTTTTAGTTTCAGCGATTTATGGAATCAGCGCCGGGCGGTGATGGGATATTTTGGGACAGTGGAAAAACCGGGTTGTGTCAGGCTGCGGTTTCTCCATGACCATTTCGATTATGCCTCTGCCATTTTGAATAGTATGCAGGAAGAGGGACGTGTAATTGGAGTGGTTAATTTTTGTACAGACGGCGGCGATACCCACATGAATTTAGACGTTCGTAAAACCGGGTGCATAGAGGCCGGTGATATGCGGCTGCGGTTGGAGTTTCAGGGCTGTCAGCCGGAAATGCTGGCGGCGGGTGAAAACCAATTTATGATCCGGTGCGGCGATGCGGCGTTTACATTCCAGATTTTGGGCTATGCGTTCTGGGGGCAGAAAGGTTTTTATGAAATTACCCGGAAGAAAGACGGCGGCCACATTGATTTTGTGCTTTACAGCCATATTCGGCGGGGCTTTACCCTTGCCGGCCCTATGTACATTGCGTTTGCTTTGGAGGCCGGCGGCGGGATGCCGGCAGCACGTTTGTCGGAGGGAAAGGATACGGTGACGGTAGAAAGCGGCCCCATGCGGCTGACGGCGGGAAAAACGCCCAAGCCGGTCAAAAGTCTTGCCCAGCGCAGGAGCGCTGTGATAAATTATATGGAAAATAAATCAAGGAAAGGGTGGAACACATGAAAAACAAAGCTTGGAAGGCATTGGCGGCTGCAGTTGCACTGGCTGCGGGGATGGCGGTAAATGCAGGCGCCCAATACGAAAGTAACCTCTTTTATCGGTTTGAGGACTATACCGGGGGAAAGATTGAACAAATTATTACCCACAGTGCCCAGGCCCCTTGGAATTCAACGGTGACATTTGGCGGAAGATTCACTTCTTTAGAAAAAGCGGAAACAGACCAAGGTACGTCTATGTGGTTTAAATCTGACGCGGAGAACGAGGCGTATTTATTTGGAGAACTGGCTGCGAAACCTGTTTTGGAAAATACCATATTTGAATTTGATATTATGCCCTTGGGCAATGGACAAAAACCTTTGATTACATCCATTTGGGGAACGAAGGACAGTGCGAGCACCCAAATGCAGAACATGTGGACAGTATACCCTGACGGCAGAATCGGCATTTATGCCCGGGGTTATAACGGCACATGTTATAGCCGGGGAGATACTGCGACGCCCTTGGATGCTGACGGAAACGCGATTACACTTCCAGTGGGCCAATGGTCAAAGCTGGCAGTAGTGTTTGACCAGGAAAAGATGAAGCTCAGTTATTATATAAACGGTGTATGTATTTGCTCTGGCTGTGACTTGTATAAATGGGGTAAGGAAGCGGACAATCTCTGGCAGGTGGACGGAAATCCTGTTGGGTTTACCTGGTATCGGCTCCAGATGGCAAAGGACACGGAATATACCAATATGACAGAGGAGCAAAAAAACACCTTTGGCGTGTATATTGACAACATGCGGATTTACCAGGGCACTGTGCCGGAACTGATTCCGGAAAGCGCCCGTTACGGAACTGCATGCGATTTCGAGGATTATACGGGCGGCGAACTGCAATATGTGGATTATGACGCAGTAGCGCCGTTTAAGGACAGTGTCATTATCCGGGGGCAGTGTAAAAATTCCCGGGCTGTGGAAACGGAAAAAGGGACGTCCTTATGGCTTCTGGTGGATGACAGCGGAAGCGGGGATCAGTACATGGAAGGGGA
>DVND01000099.1 GCA_018714645.1 Candidatus Avimonoglobus intestinipullorum | reverse complement strand
GTCGCCGTTGCGCCCACCGTCAGGCCTAAGAATATGGTAATGATATTCATCAATTCATTCTGCGCCGTCTTTGCCAAACGTTCTATTACACCGGATTCACGGGCAAGGTTCCCAAGCATCAGCATACCCACCAGCGAAACCGCGTCCGGGACAATCAATGCGACAATAATGGTAACAACAATCGGGAACACAATCTTTTCCGTCTGGCTCACCGGGCGCAATTGCTCCATTACAATTGACCGGCTCTCTTTCGTGGTCATCAGCTTCATAATCGGAGGCTGGATGACCGGGATCAGCGCCATGTAGGAGTACGCCGCAATCGCAATTGCGGGAAGCAGCGCCGGGGCAAGCGTTTTGGTCACGTAAATGGCTGTCGGGCCGTCCGCACCGCCGATGATACCGATAGACGCCGCTTCATTCACGCCGAAATTGATCCCCGGAACGACCGCACCAAGCACCAGTGCGCCAATGAATGTAAAGAATACGCCAAACTGCGCCGCAGCACCCAACAAAATACTTTTCGGGTTTGCAATCAGCGGGCCGAAATCCGTCATAACACCAATTCCCAGGAAGATTAACGGCGGATAGATTCCCAGTTTGACGCCCAAATACAGTAAATCCAAAAGGCCTCCCTGGGATACAATCCGCTGGATATCAATGCTCCCATCACTCATCATATAAGCCGGATCCGTAAAAAATTCCGTGTGCATCATAATCGCGCCGGAACCCTGAAACATCGGCAAATTGGACAAAAGCATGCCAAATGCAATCGGCAAAAGCAATAGCGGCTCAAACTTTTTCACAATTGCCAGATACAGCAGCAAGCAGGCAATCAACAGCATCAGCGGCGTGCCGATCGTCTGCAATATATCCCCGGAAGCCATCGCTTCCTGCATGCCCTGGATCATTGCCACGATCCCTGTGCTGTTAAAAAAATCTACGAAACTTTGTATAAAATCCTGCACGTGTTTTCACCACTTTCTTCAATTTAATTTAACAGCATATTAAGAAATAGAAACCAATACATCCCCGCTGTTTACAGAATCGCCGTTGGAAACAGAAATGCCTACAACCGTGCCGTCCACGCCGGAGAAAATCTCATTTTCCATCTTCATCGCTTCCAAAATCGCAATCAGATCGCCGTTTTTAACCGTGTCCCCAACATTGACCTTGACTGACACAATCGTTCCCGGCATCGGCGCTGTAACCTGCTTTGCACCAGCCACAGGGGCAGCCTTAGGCGCCGGTGCAGGAGCTGGAGCAGCAGCTGGAGCCGGTGCCGCAGCAGGGGCAGGAGCCGCAGCAGGGGCAGGCGCAGCGGCTTTTGGCGCGGCAGCAGGAGCCGCTGCCTGGACGCCGCCTACCTCTTCTACATCTACTTCATATGTGGTCCCGTTTACAGTGATATTAAACTTTCTCATATTATTGTTACCTCCTCATCAATTTAAAAACGGCTGTTTATTACATCGTTCAATCCCGCCTGGTTCCATGCGGGCGCATTATTGCCAATTCTTCTGTAAGATTTAATGTGCAAATGATAGGTGGACGTGTTCAAACTTGCCGCCACCGCAGCCGTCAGAACAGCAATCAACTCTTCTTCATCCGCCGCAGCCTGCACAGCCGGTGCTTCCGGCACGGCCGCTGGCTGCACGGCGGGCGCCGGTTTCGGCGCTTCCTGCGCAGACTCTTTATAAAACAGCTTCCGCATCAGCACCAGCACGCCCCACAATATGGCCAGAACCGCAAAAACAATTACAAGGCCGATAACGGTGGTACTCACGCCTTCTAACAAAGCTTCCGCCAATGTCATAAAATCATTCCTTTCTCAGCCCGTCATACGGGGATGTTCCCATGCTTCTTCGCCGGGCGGGTTTCCCGCTTGGACGCCAGCATCTCCAGCGCCGCTATGATGCGCGGACGCGTGGAATCCGGTTCAATAATATCGTCCACATAGCCATATTTTGCCGCCTCAAACGGATTTGCAAATTTTTCCCTGTACTCCTCGATCTTCTGCTGACGGGTTGTAATCGGGTCGTCACTTGCCGCAATGTCCTTTTTAAAGATGATATTCGCCGCGCCGTCCGGCCCCATTACCGCAATTTCAGCAGTGGGCCATGCGAACACCGCATCCGCGCCCAAATGCTTGGAATTCATCGCAATGTATGCGCCGCCGTACGCCTTCCTGATGATGACGTTCACCTTCGGGACCGTCGCTTCTGAAAACGCATAAAGCAGTTTCGCGCCGTGGCGGATGATGCCCTCATGCTCCTGTTCCACACCGGGGAAATAGCCCGGGACATCCGTCAGGGTCAGCAAAGGAATGTTGAAGCAATCACAGAAGCGCACAAACCGCGCACCTTTATCGGAAGAGTGTACATCCAGCGATCCCGCCATCACACTGGGCTGATTTGCAACAATCCCAACAGTCTGGCCGTTCATCCGCGCAAACCCGACAATGATATTTTTTGCAAAATCCTCCAACACTTCAAAGAAATCGCCGTTATCCACCAGTTCCGCAATGACATCCTTCATATTATAGGCCTTGTTTGCCTCATCCGGAACAATGGTGGTTAATTTTTCAGACAATCTATTAATCTCATCTGTTGGCGCCACATAAGGCGCTTCTTCCAGGTTGTTGGACGGCAGGAAGGACAGCAGCCTTTTGATCTTTGCAATGCATTCCATCTCATCAGCGGCCTTAAAATGCGCCACGCCGCTCTTTGCCGCGTGCGTGTCCGCACCGCCCAATTCTTCTGCTGTAACCGTTTCCCCGGTCACAGATTTGATGACTTGCGGGCCTGTGATAAACATCTGGCTGGTTTTCTCCACCATGAACACAAAGTCTGTAATTGCGGGGGAATATACCGCGCCGCCGGCACAGGGCCCCATGATTACAGAAATCTGCGGGATTACGCCGGAGCTCAGCGTGTTCCGGTAAAAAATATCGCCAAATCCGGCCAGGGCGTTAATCCCCTCCTGTATCCGCGCACCGCCGGAATCGTTCATACCGATAATCGGCGCACCCATCTTCATCGCCATATCCATAATCTTGGTAATTTTCTTTGCATGCATCTCGCCCAAAGACCCGCCGATAACGGTGAAATCCTGCGCATAGACATAGACCAGGCGGCCGTCAACCGTGCCGTAACCGGTTACAACGCCTTCCCCCGGTGCTTCTGTGTTCGCCATATCAAACTCGGTGCAGCGATGCTTCACAAACGCGTCTACCTCAATGAAACTCCCCTCGTCCATCAAAGCGAGAATCCGTTCCCGGGCAGTCATTTTTTTTGCATCATGCTGTTTTTGAATCTTTTCTTTGCCGCCGCCCTGCTCAATGACAGCCCTGCGGTTTTGCAAATCAGTGCATTTATCAACTGTTCCCATCATTTTACCTCCATTATATTATTATTGCTCACGCAATGAACTCCATTTTACCTCATTGTATATTTTACCCCACTCCCCCAAATTTTTCAATTGTTTTTTGTTAAAAATTTCACTATCCAACCATAAAAAAAACACACTATATCTTGTGTGTTTTTGTGAAGCTTGTACAAATTATCGGTTTATAAATTTTTCAAATAATTTATTTCATGGCTGGTGAGATACCGCCAACGCCCCAGAGGAAGATTTCCAAGCGCCACCTTGCCGATGCTGATGCGCTCCAATGCTGTGACCTTGCTTCCGACAGCCTCCATCATCTTGCGCACCTGCCGGTTTTTACCCTCGTGAATTGTGATCCGCACCATTGTTTTCCCTTGTTCTGCCGACAATATCTCCACTTCTGCCGGCGCCGTTTTATAGCCGTCAATCACCACGCCGCGCCGGAGCATTTGCAGCCCCCGGATTGTCAGGCCGCCTTTCAGCGTTGCAATATACGTTTTATCCACCTTGAATTTCGGGTGCGTCACCTTATACGTAAAATCCCCGTCATTGGTGAGCAATAACAGGCCCTGCGTGTCGTAATCCAGCCTGCCAACGGGAAATATCCGCGATTTGATCTCGTCCTGCAGCAAATCGATGACCGTCGGCCGGTCGAACTGATCCTTTACGGTGGATACATATCCCACTGGCTTATTCAGCATGATATAATAATTTTTAGACGCGGCTTTTATCAGCTTCCCAGCCACTTCAACCGCGTCTGCGCCCACTTCCACCTTGGTTCCCAATTCCCGTACGACTTCGCCGTTGACGCGCACCTGCCCCCGCTGGATCAGCTCCTCCGCCGCTCGCCGGGATGCAACGCCGCACATTGCAATATATTTTTGCAACCGAACTATATCACCCATAATCTGCTCTCCGCTTTCTCTGTAATCAGCATTATTGTAACATATACGCATGGCGGTGTAAAGTATTTTATTTGAAATCCGCTTCCTGCCTGCGCCGCAGCTGCCACAATAACGACTCCTCCGGCTCCGCAACCTGGGAATAGGTAATCACAGCGCCCTGCGGGATATCCACAAGCGCCCGGTTTCCGTCCAGCAAATGTCCCGGTACTGCCGCGTCCGGCGCATAGTGTGTAGCCGGTACAATCATGCCCGCCAGCTTTTCATCATGGTCGCCGCCAAATTCCTCGCCGGCTTCAATATCCCGCGCCGCCGTTTTCACCAAGTCATACCGCGGCAAATATTCCTCTCCATCGCATCCGACGCATAATAAAACTGCGCCAAAAATCGTATCCGCCACCTCCATCCCGCACAGATGGAACGGCCGGTACAGCATCGTACAAGACCGGTCCCCATTCAGCACGGCCCCCCGCCGGCTCAAATACCCTTGCGAAAACGGATTGCCGCTCTTCACAACCACATATACGCCGCCGTCCATACCGGCATCCTCCCTGCGGCGCAGGCATGCAAACGCATCCAGCATCCCCTCCTGCGGATAGATGCCGCCATGCTCTCTTTCGCAGTAAACCTGCGGCACCTCCGTAATCCGCAGGTATCCTTCGTTCGTTCGCGGGTTGGCAGGCCGCAGCCCTGTATGGTTCGCCATAATAGTCAATTCGCATAGGTCAAAATCCCCCGTTTGCGGGAGCTTTTTCAACAATTCCGCACGCCGCCGGATGTATTCCGCCTCCATCCCCTGCGGGATTGGGGCAAACCAAGCCATATCCGCGTCCGAAAGATGCGCGGTTTCCCACTCCTGCCCGGTAATGCCTTCCCAGCTTACGGACACCGTTCGCGCCTGTTCCTCCAAAATAAATTCCACATCCCGCGCTTTCCCGGCAGAAACAACAGTAAATCCATTGGCTTTTGCCCAGCTGATAAGAGAGAGCAACAGCCCATGCTGGTCTCCCTGCACAGGCGTATATACTACCCCCTGTTCCGCTGCCATTTTTTTCAATATCGGGCCGATAACAGAATCGACCTCCTTATTTATCACCGCCACATGCTTACGCCGTTCAATTGCCATTTTACAGTGCCGCGCGCCGGCTTCCGGAACGCCCGTCCCTTCGCATATGATCTCAATAAATGGGATATCCATCATAATTTCCGGCCGGTCTGTATAGACATGTTTTCCATCCTGGATAAGCCGCTCCGCCTGCCCTGCAGATCCGGCATAGCAGACAGAATCCCTGTCAAATCCCGCTTCCAGCAGTGCGGTTTGAGCAGCACGGGCATTCACATCCGCCACAATTGGTATTTCCAGGCCGGGAATTTGGCGGTGCTGCGTGACAATCACTGTCCCAAAATCCCCTGCCCCAATCACACCTGCACAAACAGGCCCGCGTGCAGCAAGCTTGTTTTTAATCATCTGATGTAACAATGTCCATGCACTTCCTTTACCAACTGTCTATTACAAAACCCTCAAAAATATGACATCATTGTATCATCTTCTCCAAACTGTGTCAATAAATGCGGGAGTCTTCACCGCATGAGCGCCCAGAATCCAAGCATTTTCAAAAACGCTTCTCTCAATGCAATACGGTCCCGCTTCAATTCCCCCACCACCGCCCGGTCGCAAAGAACGTCCACAGTTTTCACATTGCCGCCCGTTTTTACCTCCGCATAACCGATTTTTTCCCCTTCGTCCAACGGCCCGGCCAACCGTTCTGCCAGATGCAGCGTGATGTCCGCCTGCGGCTTTGTCCCCTTCCTGCAGACTGTGCTGACCTCTTCCGCCAAAACCGCGTTGACCGGCGTCTCACCGGCTGACAATTCCTTCACAACCATCCCCTGCTGCACCGCCTGCACCCGTTCATATTTTTCAAAGGCATCGTCCAGCATTTTGGTATGGTCGTTCCAGTCATCCGGCGCATTTAACGTCACGGCGATAACCTCCACGCCATCCCGTTCCGCAGATGATACCAGGCACCGTCCGGTCGCCTTTGTAAACCCGGTTTTCACACCGGTTGCGCCCTTGTAATATTGCAGCATTTTGTTGTGGTTGGATAAGTACAGCATACTCCCGTTGTTTTCCAGCGGCACATGAATGCTCTTTGTGGAAACAATCTCTTTGAACGCGGGCTGCTTTAACGCCTCCCGCGTAATCAGGGCCAAATCGTAGGCTGTGGTGTAATGGCCATCCGCATCCAAGCCATTCGGATTTTTGAACTGCGTGGATTTTGCGCCGATGGCATGTGCTTTTTCCGTCATTTCCGCCGCAAATTGCTCCACGCTGCCCGATACATGCTCCGCCACCGCCACCGCCGCATCATTTCCGGAATTGAGCATCAGCCCGTAGAGCAGATTTTTCATGTTGATTTTATCCCCGGCCCGCAAATACACCGAAGAACCCTCCTGCCCCGCCGCATTTTTGCTCACCGTCACGGTATCGTCCAGCGTCCCCTGTTCAATCGCCAGCAGCGCCGTCATGATTTTCGTCGTGCTTGCCATCGCATGCCTGCTGTACGCATTTTTTTCGTAAACCACTTTCCCCGTTTCCGCAATCATGCAGCAGGCATATTCCGCAGATACCGAGTACGCAAACGCCGTATGGGAATGCAAAACCAAAGCCATGATGCAAAATATCAGCATTTTTTTCATGCAACCACCTCATAAAAACTATATGATAAAACAGGGAAAAAAATAAGCCTTTCTGTTAGAAAGGCTTATTTTTTCACTGAAAGTCCGCAGGCCGCTCCGCCCGCAAACCGAATGCATACAAAATTGCTTCTGTAATCCGGCGGGACGCTTCCCCATCGCCGTAAGGATTCGCCGCATGGGCCATTTTCGCATAAGCTGCTTCATCCTCCAACAGCTCTTTTGCCATGCGGACGATGGTATCCTTTTCCACGCCGGCAATTTTCACCGTCCCGGCCGCCACCGCCTCCGGCCGCTCCGTTTCCCTGCGCAGCACCAGCACCGGCTTTGCCAGCGCGGGCGCTTCCTCCTGGATGCCGCCGGAATCCGTCATCACCAAATAGCTGCGGCTTATGGCGTTATGCAATTCATCCACATTGATCGGGTCTATCAAGTGCACCCGCTCCATCCCGCCCAGAATACCAAACACCGTCTCCCGCACAGCCGGGTTCAAGTGGACCGGGTAAACCAATTCCACATCCTCATAAGTCTCCGCCAGCTCTTTTAAAGCACAACAGATTTGCTCAAGAGGCGCTCCCAGGTTTTCGCGCCGGTGCGCCGTCACAAGGATGACCCGTCTTTTCTCAAAATCCAGTTCATTCAGTACCGGCGTCTGGAACACATAATCCGGCCGCACGGTTGTTTTCAATGCATCGATAACCGTATTCCCCGTGATATAGATATGCTCCGCCGGGATCGCTTCCCGGAGCAGATTTTCCCGGTTTTGCACCGTAGGCGCAAAATGCAGGTCGGCAATCCGCCCTGTCAGGCAGCGGTTCATCTCCTCAGGGAACGGCGAATACTTGTCATAGGTCCGCAACCCCGCTTCCACGTGCCCCACCTTGATCTGATTATAAAATGCAGCCAGCGCCCCCACAAAGGTGGTGGAGGTGTCCCCATGCACAAGCACCAGGTCCGGCTTTGCCTCCTTCATCACACCGTCCAGCCCTTCCAGCACCCGTGTCGTGATTCCAATCAGCGTCTGGCGCTCCTTCATGATATCCAAATCATAATCCGGCTTTAATTGAAAAATATCCAGCACCTGGTCCAACATCTCCCGGTGCTGCGCCGTCACGCAGACGCATGGCTCAATTTCCGGGTATTTCTGCAATTCCAATGCCAGCGGCGCCATTTTAATCGCCTCCGGGCGCGTGCCAAACACCGTCATCACCTTAATCTTCTTCATGGTTTTCCTCCGTTTTATTTTCATCATTGTTCGGCGTTTTGCCCATCATGCCCTGTATCAAAATGAATATGAGCACACAGATTAACAGCAAAATCGCCCGCAGTGCGCCGCTTTCCGCCAGCACCACAGCGGTGATCCCCAGCACGCCGCTGATGGCGTACAGGATAAATACCGTCTGCTTTTGCGAAAAGCCCATGTCGATCAGCCGGTGGTGCAGATGCCCGCGGTCTGCAGACATGGGGCTTTTCCCATGGGCGATCCGCCGGATCATCGCAAAAGACGCATCAAACAACGGCAGCCCCAGAATCAGCAGCGGGACGGCAAACGAGATAATTGCATAGCTTTTAAACACGCCCTGTATGGACAGCGTCGCTAAAATAAATCCCAAAAAGGTGGAACCGGTATCGCCCATAAAAATTTTCGCCGGATTGAAGTTATACGGCAGGAATCCAAAGCAGGCGCCCATCAGCGACAAGCCAATCACCGCCACACTGTATTCCCCCACCCGCACGGCGATAAACACCAGGCTGACGGACATGATTGCCGAAACCCCCGCCGCCAGGCCGTCCAATCCATCGATAAAATTAACCGCATTGGTAATAAACACGATCCAGACAATTGTCAGGATGATCGATAGCCAGTCCGGCAGCACCCAAAACGGGTTGTCCGAGAAAAAATTGGGATTCGTCAGCACATCGATCCGCAGGTCGCCAAACCAGACCACCACCAGCGCCGCAACGATCTGGATCAGGAATTTCGGCTTTGCATTCAGCGTCTTAATGTCATCCACCACACCCATGGCCGCGATAATCAGCGCGCCGCCAAGCATTGCCAGCGTCCGCCGAGAAGGCTCCCCGAAACACAGGACGGATACCATGAACCCAAATATAATGGCAAGCCCGCCCAGCCGCGGGATCGGCTTCTTGTGCATCCGCCGCCCGTCCCGCGGCACATCCACAGCCTTGATCTTAAATGCCAGCCGCCGAACCAGCGGCGTAGATGCAAACGTGAAAATAAACGCAATGATAAATGCGAATATCAACGTCACAATTTCTTTCGTATCCATATCGAATATATCCCTTTCCGGTATGCCTTACAGCACGAATCCAACCTTTTTATAAACCTTTTGCAGCGTCCGCTCCGAGATTGCGCACGCTTTCTCCGCACCTTTTGTATAAATGCTCACAAGATAATCCTTATTCCCGGAAAGGCTGTCATATTTTTCCCGGATCGGGCGGATGTGCTCCACAACAGCTTCTGCAACGTCCGCCTTAAATGCGCCGTAGCCTTTTCCCGCATAGTCCGCAGCGATATCCTCCACCGCGCGCCCGGTCACTGCTGCCATAATGGTGAGCAGGTTGTTGATACCCGCCTTGGTTTCGTCGCCCTCGCGGTATTCCACAACGCCTTCGCTGTCCGTAACAGCGCTTTTAATTTTCTTCGCAATCACATTAAAATCATCCAAAATGGAGATGTATGCCTTCGGGTTTTCGTCGGATTTGGACATCTTCTTAGTCGGTTCCGTCAGGCTCATGACCTTTGCGCCCGCCTTGGGCAAAAAGCCCTCCGGGATTTTGAACACATCGCCGTAAAGGGCGTTAAACCGCCCCGCAATATCCCGCGTAATTTCAATATGCTGCATCTGATCCTTCCCAACAGGCACCAAATCCGCCTGATACAGCAGAATGTCCGCCGCCATCAGCACCGGGTATGTAAACAGCCCCGCATTGATATTGTCCGCATGTTGGGCACATTTGTCCTTATACTGGGTCATGCGCGACAGTTCGCCCATATAGGTGTAGCAGTTCAGCACCCACGCCAGCTGTGCATGTGCCGGCGCCTGGGATTGGATAAACAGCAGATTCTCTTCCGGGTCAATCCCGCAGGCGATGTACAGCTTTAACAGATCCAGCGTCCGCTTGCGCAATTGGGCAGGATCCTGCCGGACAGTAATGGAATGCATATCCATAATTGCGTACCGGCAGCTATAGTCCTTTTGCAAATCCACCCAATTCTTGATTGCGCCCAGATAATTCCCCAGTGTAATATTCCCGGAAGGCTGTACGCCTGAAAATATAATTTTCTTATCCATGTGATCCCCCTTCAATCCTCAGCCAAGCTGTTCTTTCAGCACTTTCCCAATCGCCTTGATGCCCTGTTCAATTTTCTCATTGGGCATTGTGGAATAATTCAGGCGGAAATAATTGGCCGGTTTATCCGCGTCCACTTCAAAGCTGTTGCCCGCCACAAACGCCACCTTTTCTTTCAGGCACTCTGCCAGGATCTTATTGGAATCCGTCCCCTCCGGCATCGTGCACATAATGAACAGGCCGCCCTGGGGACGGGTGTAAGAAACGGTATTGGGGAAATACTTATCCATGCATTCCAGCATAAACGCACACTTTTCCCCATACAGCTTTCTCGATTTTTCAATATATTGGTCAATGTCGTATTTTTTCAAAAATTCCGCCGCCATCATCTGGGTTAAAAGCGGCGTATGCACGTCGTTGGCCTGCTTCAACACTTCGATTTTATCCACAAAATCCGCGTTTGCGATCACATACCCAATCCGCATCCCGGGCGACAGGATTTTTGAGAAGGTGCCTACATAAATCACACGGCCACTTGTATCCATGGATTTAACAGTTGGGATATCCGTTCCCGCAAACCGCAGATCGCCGTAGGGGTTATCTTCCAAAATCACCGCATCGTACTGCTCCGCCAGTGCCAGCAGCTTTTTGCGCTTTTCCAGGGACATGGTGATGCCCGACGGGTTCTGGAAAGTGGGGATTGTGTAAATCAGCTTCACGTTGTTGTTTTTTAAAGCTTCCTCCAGCGCCTCCATATTCATGCCGTCATCATCCATTTTTACACCAATCAACTTCGCCTGATAAGAGCGCAGGGAATTTAACGTCCCCACAAACGTCGGCGCCTCCACCACAACAGGTTCGCCTTCATTGACCAGGGCCTTCGCCGCCAAATCAATCCCCTGCTGTGCGCCGGTGGTAATGATGAGTTTATCGCCCTCCTTGATGGAGCCGATTTTCCGCACCCGCTCCGCCACCAGTTCTTTGAGGGGCTTATAGCCGTCGGTGGTGCCGTATTGCAGCGCGCCGGTCGGGTTCGTCATCAAGATTTTCCCCGCAATTTTTGATAATTCCTCTCCCGGGAACAATTCCGGCGCAGGCGACCCACCCGCCAGGGAAATCACCGCCGGATCCGCCATCAGCTTAAACATTTCGCGGATTGCGGACGCCTTCAGCGGCTTCGACCGTTCCGAAAAATATCGTTCATTGTTGTTCATAAGTCATTTCCTTTCCAAATATATACCAATTTATTTATTGACCTTCGCCCAAGAGTCCTTCAGGGCGACGGTCCTGTTAAATATCAATTTCCCGTCCGTGCTGTCCGGGTCTACGCAGAAATACCCCAGCCGCAGGAACTGGAACGCCTCCCCCGGCTGCACGCCTTTGAGATTGCTTTCAATCTTGCACCCCGTCAGCACTTCTTCCGACGCAGGGTTCAAATTCTCCAAAAAGCTTCCGACCTTGCTTTCATCCGATGGATTCTCCACATTGAACAGCCGGTCGTAAAGCCGCACCTCCGCATCCAGCGCATGCGCCGCGCTGACCCAATGGATTGTCCCCTTGACCTTCCGCCCGTCCGGCGAATCCCCGCCGCGGGTTTCGGGGTCATAGGTGCAGTGCACGCAGGTCACGTTCCCGTTTTCGTCCTTTTCAAAGGAAGTGCAGGTGACGTAGTATGCGCTTTTCAGGCGCACCTCCCGCCCGGGCGACAGCCGGAAATACTTTTTCGGCGGCTCCTCCATAAAATCGTCCGCCTCAATATATAACTCCCGTGAGAATTCCACCGTCCGCTTGCCCACTTCCGGATTTTCCGGGTTCACTTCCACTTCAATTCCCTCGGTCTGCCCTTCCGGATAATTGTCAATGATGAGTTTCAGCGGGCGCAGCACCACCATGGCCCGCGGTGCATGTTTATTCAAATCCTCCCGGACGCAATGCTCCAACAATCCGAAATCAATCACGCTGTTAGCCTTTGCCACGCCGATGCGCTCGCAGAAATCCCGGATGGCTGCAGGCGTATACCCCCGCCGGCGCATACCGCACAGTGTCCCCATCCGCGGGTCATCCCAGCCGTCGACGATGCCGTCTGTAACCAGCTTTAAGCACTTGCGCTTGCTGGTCAGCGTATAGTTCAGATTCATCCGCGCAAATTCAATCTGGCGGGACGGTTCGGCATACCCCAACTCCTGCAAAAACCAGTTGTACAACGGCCTGTGGTCCTCAAACTCCAGCGAACACAGCGAATGGGTCACGCCCTCCACCGTGTCGGAAATGGGATGGGCAAAATCATACATCGGATACACGCACCACTTATCCCCTGTGCGGTGATGGGGCGCGTGCAGGATGCGGTAAATGACCGGATCGCGCATATTCAGATTCGGCGCCGCCATATCGATTTTTGCCCGCAGCACCTTTTCCCCGGTTGCAAATTTGCCGTCTGTCATCTGCCGGAACAATTCCAGGTTTTCCTCGATACTCCTATTCCGGTACGGGCTATCCTTGCCCGGTTCTTTCAGTGTGCCGCGGTATTCCCGGATTTCCTCCGCCGATAAATCATCCACATAAGCCTTGCCCATTTTAATGAGCTTTACCGCCGCGGCATAGATTTCATCAAAATAATCGGATGCGTAAAACACCTGATCCCACTGGAAGCCCAGCCATCGAATATCCTCCATGATGGCGTCCACATATTCGGTATCCTCCTTGGTGGGGTTTGTATCGTCAAAGCGCAAATTACACTTGCCGTTGTACTTCTGCGCCGTTCCAAAGTTGATGCAGATCGCCTTTGCATGGCCGATGTGCAGATACCCGTTCGGCTCCGGCGGAAACCGGGTCTGCACCCGGTTATAAACGCCCTCTTCCAAATCCTTGTTGATTGCCTCGTGTATAAAATTTGTCCCTGCAAATTCTCTCTCTTCCATCATCGTCCGTCCTTTACTCCTTTTTCAGCGCATCGATTGCCAAATCAAACCGCGTCATCACTTCATCTGTGCCCAGCACCTGCAAAATCTCGTATAAATCCGGCGTATTCCGCCGCCCGGTCGCCGCCGCGCGGATTACCCCGCTGACGTCGCCCACGTGCCCGCGGAAAGCATCCGGGTCTTTTTTATAGAATTTCGGCGCCTTCGCATATCCCAGCGCCTCCGCCATATCGCGCACCCGCGGGAACCAATCCTCTTGGGTATCGTTTGCATTGTAAACCGTTTTGTATTGCTCCAAAATCTCAATCATATCCCCATTGGAAAGGCTTTCCGGGAATTCATACTGCTCCGGCCGATGGTAGAAATACCAGGTATAGGAAACCGTATCCTCCCATTTTGCGATGTCCTTCCTGGGCTTCGCATTGCCGCGCTCAATTGCAAATATCGCTTTTGCGTAGTCCTTGTTCTGCATCAACACTTCATAAAATTCACGATTGTACTCCCCGGCCCATGCCAATACGTTTTCCAGCACTTCGTCCGCCGTCAGCTTTGTGATATAGGTTTTGCTGATATCGATGAGCTTCATCATATCGAACAGCGCCCCCGCCTTGCTCATATGGGCAAAGGAGAATTGAAATTCCGCCATATCCGCTTCCGGATGCGCCATACGCCACTCCTCATAATTAGAATTGGCAATCGTCAACAAATACTCCAGCACTGCGCCGTTGGGGAAGCCCACTTCATGATAATAGGTCACAGCCGCCTCCGGGTCTTTCCGCTTGGACAGCTTCCGCTTGCCCCCCGTTTCCGCATCCTCCTTCATAATGGGGGAAATGTGGGAATACCGCGGCGGCTGGAAGCCAAGCACTTCGAATAACTGTATGTGAATCGGCACGGATGAAATCCACTCATCCCCGCGGATGACATCCGTTGTGCCCATCAGATGGTCGTCCACGGCATGGGCAAAGTGATAGGTGGGGATGCCGTCTGTCTTTAACAGCACCACATCCTGCACATTTTCGGGCATCTCAATTGTCCCTTTGATGCCGTCCTCAAAGGATATCCGCCGTTCTTCGCTGCCGGGCGACCGTAGCCGCACCACGTACGGCACGCCGCTCTTGATGTTCTCTTCAATTTCCGCAAAAGACAAATCCCGGCACGCTGCAAATTCCCCATAATAGCCCGGCGTCAGCTTGTCCCGCTCCTGCCGCTCGCGGATGGCGTTCAGCTCCTCCGCCGTGCAAAAGCACGGGTATGCCAGCCCCTGCTTTACCAGTTCCTTGCAGTACGCCTGATAGATCTCCTTCCGTTTACTCTGGATATAAGGCCCGTATGCGCCCTGTTCCTCTGTTTCCGTCATCATGCCTTCGTCAATTTGGATGCCGAAATCCTTCAAGCCCTTGACGATACCCGATATCCCATGCTCCACCTCGCGCTTTTTATCCGTATCCTCGATACGCAGGAAAAATACGCCGCCGGTGGAATGGGCGGCCCGTTCCGCAACAAATGCCGCGAACAGCCCGCCAATATGTAAAAATCCCGTCGGGCTGGGCGCAAACCGCGTGACAATTGCACCCGGGCTTAAATTCCGCCTGGGGTACTCTTTTTCATAATCCGCCGGCGTTTTTGTTATATTGGGGAACAACAGTTCCGCTAATTTCTGATGATCCATCTTCTGTTCCTTTCTTGTCAAAAAAACCTTGCATTTACAGCATTATACACTATTATACCTTTTTTAGGCAATAATATCAATATTTT
>DVND01000098.1 GCA_018714645.1 Candidatus Avimonoglobus intestinipullorum | reverse complement strand
ACCAAATGGACGCCTTGCCAAATATTTATTACTTTACGAAAGGATTTAAGGCGAACTATGGTGATTCAAAAATTAAAACGTTATACAGCGGCGGTTATGTCCGCTTGCGTGCTGCTCAGCGGTTTTCCGGCTGTGTATGCGCAAGATGATAGCCAGTCGCTTTTCCAGCCTGTCCGCGGGGAGATTGGCGGCGCCGCCGCAAACGAGTCGGATCGGGTGCGGATTATTGTGGAACTGGAAGAAGAACCCCTTTTGGCGTACCACAGTGAGATCAATACATTTTCTTCTGTACAGGATTTTATAGAATCCGATGCCGGAAAAGAAATAGAAAAAACCAATGCGGAAAACCGGAAGCGCATCAAAAATTCATTTATGCGCAGCAATATGGATATTGAAATAGAGCGGGAATACAGCTCCGTATTAAACGGGTTTTCCGTGGAAGCTAATTACGGCGACCTGCAGGCGATAAAAGAAACGGAAGGCGTAAAGAATGCCTTTGTGGAAAGCTTTTATAAAAAGATAGAGCCTGTCGAAAATACTACGCTGACAACCGACAGCGTACCGGCTATCGGTGGCGATATCGTCGGGGAGGATTTTGGTTATACCGGGAAATCAAGTGTTGTTGCAATTATTGATTCCGGTCTTGATACCAGCCATGAGGCTTTTGCATCCGTTAATAACCCGAAATATACAATGGAGGATATTGCTGAAATTGCTGCAAACAGCAAACTGACGATCGGAACGCTGGCTGTATCGGCGGTATACAAAAGTGAAAAGATTCCGTACGCTTATGATTACGCGGATGTAGATACCAATGTTTCCGGCGGCGATTCCCATGGGACGCACGTTGCGGGGATTGTCGGTGCGAACAGCGGCGGTGTGGTTCAGGGCGTTGCTCCGGACACGCAGCTTTTGATTATGAAGGTGTTCGGTGACAGTGCGGCGGGGGCGTACGACACGGATATCCTTTCAGCACTGGACGATGCAGTGAAACTGGGAGCTGATGCGATCAACATGAGTTTGGGCACGCCCGGCGGGTTCTCGGAGGATTCAGCCAAGACCATGCGGGAAGTTTATAACCGTGTTGAAAATGCCGGGATCGGGCTATATTGCGCGGCCGGCAACGAATACAGCGCCCCCTATCAGGGAGCGTCCGGGAACGATTTGCCGCTGGCTGCCAATCCGGATTATGGGATTGTCGGCTCACCTTCTACTTATTCTGCGGCAGTTTCCGTAGCAAGCATGAACAATATAAAAAGCACTTCTCCATATTTCCTGCTGGGGGAACAACAAATACGGTATAACGACGCCGCGGAGGAAAAAAGCGGGCAGCTCGTTTCCTTATCCGGCAGTTACACCTATGTAGATTGCGGGGAAGGGGCTGCGGCAGATTTTGAAGGAAAAGATGTAAAGGGAAAAATTGCTCTGATCCGCAGAGGCGGGGAAGAAAACGGGGAGCCCTTATCTTTTATGCAAAAAGAGGAACATGCAAAAAACGCGGGAGCGGTTGCCGCAATTATATATGACAATGTGGATGGCGCGCTGGTTTCCATGGCGACCGGCGGGCTGATTCCCTGCGTTTTCATCAGCAAGTCTGACGGGGAACGGATGTGCAGCGCTGCGGATAAAACGGTTCAAATCAGCGAAACGTATATTGGACGGTTTTCCGATGCATATAGCGGGAAAATGAGTGATTTTTCTTCCTGGGGGACCACACAGGATCTTCAAATCAAGCCGGAGATTACAGCGCCGGGCGGAGATATTTATTCTACGCTTCCGGGCAGCCTGTATGGCAGTATGAGCGGTACTTCAATGGCTTCACCCCATATGGCAGGCGCGGCCGTTGTTATGGATCAGTATATCCGGGAAGAACAAAATGGATTGAATATGCCGCAGACGGATAAAAATAAGCTCTCCCATGCATTAATGATGAGTACGGCGCTTCCGCTTAAGGATGAGAATGGAAACCTGTATTCTCCGCGGAAACAGGGGGCGGGGCTTGTGCAGCTGGACAAAGCCGTTACGACCGGCGCATACCTGCTCAACACGGACGGCGGACGGCCGAAGGCGGAATTGGGCGATAGCCGGGATGGAACGTATGATTTTTCATTCGATATGCATTCGCTCTGTGATGAAGAAACGGCTTATCAGGTGAACGTAACGGTTTTAACTGAAAATACTGTCACAGAAAACGGGAACACTTACATTGCTCAAAGCTCCAGGACATTGGATGCCGAGGAAATAACAATTGAAACTGCGGATACAGTGACGCTTGCTCCCCATGACCGTGAAACTGTCAATGTTTCCCTTGCATTGACTTCGGCTGGCAAGCAGAATTTAGAAAAGGATTTCCCCAATGGGATTTATGTGGAAGGATACGTCACGCTGACACCGGAAGACCCCGCAGAAGTTACGCTTTCTTACCCTTTCCTTGGTTTTTACGGCGATTGGTCTGCCCTTGATATTTTTGATTCCGATGTATATGACGAGGAACCAGCAGCTATTTATGAAATGCAATTGGGGCAGTTCCGCAATTCAGACGGCGGAGGTTACCTTTTGGGACAGAATCTTTATGTAGAAGGCGCCGATGCGTTCCGTGCGGACCGGATCGCGATTCAAGGCGGCGACAAAGCCAAAAATGTGACCGCGGCGGTTTCGCTGCTGCGCAACGTGGACGAACTGACTTTTTCCGCCGAAGACAGCGATGGTAATCTGGTTTATACAGAATCTATGGAGCAGGTAAGCAAAACCTACTACATGGATGAATCCGCTTTCTACACGCCGATGGCGGATAAGGGATGGATTCCGTTTGACGTTTGGAATACCCCGCTTGATGACGGAAATTATGTGTACACTGTCACTGGTATAATAGGGCAAGAGGAACAAACGCGATCTTATCCTGTCGTCATTGATTCTGACGAGCCAGAGATTCTTGCAAGCAGCATAGAAGGTTCCCAATGGAAATTAACGCTGCGGGACAACCACTTTATACAGGCTGTGTGTGTGACAGCGTCAGGAAGTACGCCGTTGACCGAATGGATAGAGCCGGACGCAGAAACCGCCGGAGAGTCTGTCGAAGTGGTATTTGACCTGTCGGATTCTGTATTCCGTGGTTTGAACCAGGCAAAAATTGCAATGATAGACTATGCAGGCAATCAATTTGTATCTGACTATTATTCGCTGGAAGGAAGCCAGATTATTGAGCCGGAATCCGTTTCTTTGGATAAGACGCAACTGCTTATGCATGTGGGGGATACGGTCTTGCTTAATGCGATGGTTTTACCGCAGAATGCGTCAAACCGTACAGTAACGTGGGTAAGCCAAGACCCTGCCGTTGCTTCTGTATCCGGCCAAGGAAGGGTGACAGCTTTGAAAGCTGGTGAAACCACAGTTACGGCAACGACCGTCAATGGGTTGACGGCAAATTGCCGGATCAGCGTATCCGACGCCGAAGAAGAGGATAAAAATGTGATCGCTTCAGTTTCTGCACCAGCGCAGGCAGCGGTAGGCGCTGAACTTCCGTTTACTTTTCAGCTCGGGCAGATGGAACGTGTGGCAACTGTTTCCTTTACATTTAAAAAGGATGCAGATTTGCAATATGATAAATTAGAAGGCGAAAGCGGTTTTACATCGCTGGGAGTGAAATGGAACAGCGACGGAACAGGGACGGCAGCATTGAGCTACCTGCAAGACGGCGCAGGCGGCAGTCTGACTAAACAGGCGCTGACAGACATCGCAAATCTATATTTTAAAACACAGCAGGACAGCGGCGCATATGGGATTGAATTAACAGATGTAGCCGTTGCCGGCTATGATGCACAGGGGAACGCAGTATTCTTCACGACAGACATCAAAAACAGCCGTGCAGAAATTACAGTGGCTGATCCGGACCGATATGATGTCAATAAAGATGGCGTTGTTGATTTGCTGGATATTACCTATTGTCAAAAATATTACAGGGAAACCAGCAGTTCGATCGGTTGGGCTGATATTTCAAACTGCGATTTGGATGGCAATGGTATCATCGATGTTGAAGACATGATCCTTCTTTTACAGATGATTTAGCAATTATATGTAAAAAGCATAAAAATAAGAAAGGAGCCTTATCGGGGCTCCCTTCTCGTTTTTACGGGCTTCTTCCGTCTGTGCAGGAGTGCTTTTTTGAGAGTTTCAGAAATGATTGGTATGGTGGCATTGTATCCAAATCGCAGTTTGAAATATCAGCCCAACCGATCGAACTGCTGGTTTCCCTGTAATATTTT
>DVND01000097.1 GCA_018714645.1 Candidatus Avimonoglobus intestinipullorum | reverse complement strand
ATATACTAAAAAGGATGGATGGAGGTGGCGGCATGAAAACGAAACTTACAGCAGTGGTAATTGCAGCGGTTTCAGCGCTGGCTTGTCTGATTGTACTTTATTGGGGGAACAATATTGGGCTGGCGGACAACGGCGATTACAGGCGCGTGATGGAAGAAAACCGCATTACGTATCTGGAAGCGGAAAACAACACATACATGTTCCGCCAATATTATAATATGGAAGTCACCGGAACGGGATTTTTCCAACAACTGAAATCCTTATTCCATTCCGGCGGGGATGGGTTCTACACGTCGCCCCATCAGGAGGTTGTGCGGTTTTCAAAGGTACTGAACTTCTTCTACAATAAGGTGACGCAGCAAAATGTCAACCATTATAATATTCTCTGGCTGGCTGTAATTTATGTGTTCATGTTTGCCCACGGCGTGTATTTTCTGGCGGCGTATTTTAAAAAAATCTGGCAGCAGATCGTCATTGCGGGGGTTGTATTGTTCTTTTTTTGCGACGCCGGATATTTGCTGTATTTTAACTCCTTTTTCGGGGAGGCGCTGCAGTATGTTTCAGTGTTTATGCTATGTGCGCTGGCGCTGCATCTGATCCGCACCCCTAAAAGCTATGGGAAACTGGTCCTGTTTTTTTTGTACTTATACCTGTTCGCGGGCGCGAAGCTGGTGAATATCCCCACCGCCCTCCTGACGGCGGTGTCCATGCTCCTCTTGCTATGCAAGGAGCATGGAAAAGGATATCGCTGCGTATTGGGCGGGCTGGTGGCGGCATCGGTGGTAGCCTGCGCGCTGCTGTATGCGGATATCCCGGACTGGATGGACCGCGATACCAATTACCAAGCCGTGTTTTACGGCATCCTCAAGGATTCGGATACGCCGGAGGAGGATTTGGAGGAGCTGGGGCTGAATCCGGAATATGCCGTGCTGGCAAATACCAACGCGTACATGCCGGAGTATCCCATCGATGTGTCGGGAGAGGCTTTTGAGAGCGGGTTTCATGAACAGATCAGCAAATTTAAGGTTGCGGCGTTTTATTTGGCGCATCCGGTGCGCCTGACACAAAAACTGGCCATCGCAATCGAAAACAGCGCGCATATCCGCCCCACCTATTTGGGGACGTCATCGGTTTACCGGGTGGAACAGACAAACCGTTGGAGCGGGTGGAGTAATCTGCGGGTGTATTCAAATGTGCTGTATACGCCTGTCATTGTACTGCCGTTTTTGCTGTTGTTCAGCATTGCCGTCCTATTTGCGGTTTTTCGGGCGGGGAAGGATGCGGATAAGCTGCTGCCGCGCGTGTTTCTGCTGTTATTGATGGCGGCATTATGGATCAATCTTGCCGTGCAGATTATCGGCAATGGCGAGGCGGATTTGGCGAAGCACATGTTTTTATTTATACAATTGTTTGACATCCTGCTGGTATGGGGATTATTGTGGTGCGCGTTCAACTGGAAAACGGTTTGGGCGCATAAGCGGATTTCCGGCGGCGTGGTTTTAGCGGCGGCAGTGCTGGTTACAGGCGCGGTTTATAAGAAGCCGCCGCAGACCATGGAATTTGGCGCCTGGGATGGCAAACCGATCCAATGGGACGTGGTTTCTGACGAAGGGGACGGAACAGTGCAATTGATTTCCAATGAAATCCTGACCGAAATGGAATTTGACGGGGAAGGGGTATATGGGAATAACCTATGGCGGGATGCGGATATCCGGGAATGGCTGAATACGGATTTTTTGCAGGCGTTTTCGGCGGAAGAACGGGAACGGCTTGTGCCGGTGCGCCAGCGGATGCTGTTATCCGCGCCCAATCAGGCATTGGCGGAGGGCGGCAACCATCTCCATTTCTGGACGCCGGTCCCGCAGCACAGCGCTGATTTGGCAGATACGGCATATTTCTATACCACAGAGGATTTGGTATATTTGCCCACAATTGAACAGGTTACCGAAATACGCGGGCGCGTGGGCGGCGCGTTCTGGCTTTCGACACCATATGCCGCCGAGGGCGCCATGGTGCGGCAGGTGGAGCCGGACGGCTTTGTGCTCAGAAAGGACGCAAACCGTCAAAGCGGCGTTCGTCCGGTGATTTGTATCAAAAAAGAACCCTAAAGGGTTCTTTTTTAGCTTTGGGAAGAACGGCGGAATTTGACGGGGGTAATTCCTTTAATGCGCTTGAATACAGTGGAAAAGTAATTGCTGTCATTAAAGCCCGCCTTGGCGGCGATCTCTGTGATAGGCAATGCGGTCTCAGACAGGAGCCGGCAGGCATTCATGATGCGTATGTGGGTCAAGTATTCGATAAAATTACAGCCCGTCACACGTTTAAACAGCTTGGAAAAATAGCCCGCGCTCATTGCTGCGCGTCCCGCCATATGCTGCAGCGTGAGATCACGGTCCCAATGGGAATTCATGTATTCCGCCGCTTCTTTGATGATGCGGACTTGCTCCGATCCCGCAGGCGCTTCTTCCATCTGTTCCCCGATACGGCAGAGGGTTACCAGCAATTCATACAAATAGCATTTGATGAGGTTCTGACTGAATTGCCCGCCGTTTGTATATTCCCGCTCGATGTTTAAAAACAAGTCCTCCACCTGCCGGCGGTTGATTTGCGGAATGGAAATCAGGGAACGGCTGAAGCAGGAGAGGGCCTCTTTATAAGAACCGTCGTCTTTAAAATTAATCAGCAGGCGTTCATGGCCGCCGGAAGAAGCATAGGTTGTCCGGTGCAGCACGCCGCTGGGAATCAGCACGATATCCCCCGGCTGCACCTGTACGATGCGGCTTTCGATGAAATAGGTGCGCATTCCCGACAGCAGGTAATAGAGCTCGTAATGGTTATGGTAATGCAATTCCTCCATGGAAAGAAGCCGCGAGACTTTGGAGTGGTTATAAAATATTGCGTCTTTGATTCGATCTTCCATATATGGCGCCCCTTTCTTTCTTTATTATAACAGTTTAAAATTATAATTCAAGCCAAAATTCAAAGATTTTTCTGAAAGTTGATAAAATAATAAAGGAAAACTTCAATATTTGGTTGTATAGTGGAAGTATCAATAAAGGAGGGAATTTTTATGAATTATAACAACGGAAAAGCGGAAAATTTGAAAATTGCCTACATTGGGGGCGGTTCCAGAGGCTGGGCGTGGAAGCTGATGAGCGATTTGGCGCTGGAGCCGGCGTTGTCAGGTACGGTGTGCCTGTATGACATTGATCCGGAGGCGGCAAAGCACAATGAAATCATTGGAAACAATATCAAAAATGCGGAAGGCGGTGCGGACAATTTCCGTTATGTGACTGCGGCGACTTTGGCGGAGGCGACGAAGGATGCGGATTTTGTCGTTATTTCTATCCTGCCGGGAACCTTTGACGAGATGGCGGTGGACGTACATGCGCCTGAAAAGTATGGGATTTATCAGTCTGTCGGCGATACGGCAGGCCCGGGGGGAACCATCCGTGCGCTGCGCTGCCTTCCGATGATCGAGGAGATTGCGTATGCAGTGCGCGATAACTGCCCGGATGCATGGGTTATCAACTATACAAACCCGATGACGATGTGCGTGCGCACGCTGTACAAGGCATTCCCGCAGATTAAAGCCTTCGGCTGCTGCCACGAAGTGTTTGGAACCCAGGAATTCCTGGCGCGGGTGCTGGATGCAGAGCTTGGCATTAAGGATATCAAACGGAATGAGATTAAGGTCAATGTGGTGGGCATCAACCACTTTACATGGCTGACGGAAGCGACATACCGTGACATCGATATTTTCCCGGTTTATCGGAAATATTGTGAAAAATATCATGAAAGCGGCGCGCCGGCTGCTCCCGGTGTAAAGGATACATGGGAAACGAATCCATTTATATCTTCGGGAAAAATCAAAATGGATTTATTCCTGCGTTACGGCGCCATTGCGGCGGCGGGCGACCGGCATTTGGCTGAATTCTGCCCCGGGAAATGGTACCTGAAAGACCCGGAAACTGTAAAAGAATGGCATTTTGGCTTGACGAGCGTGTCTTGGAGAAAAGAGGATTTGAAGAACCGCCTGGAGCAGAGCCGCCAGCTGCGGGAAGGGGAGAAGCCTTTTGAAATGACGCCTTCCGGTGAAGAAGGGGTGCATCAAATCAAAGCAATCCTTGGGTTGGAGGATTTGGTGACGAATGTAAATATGCCGAATTATGGCCAGGTTCCGAATCTGCCGCTTGGCGCTGTTGTAGAAACCAACGCGCGGTTCACTTCTAATTCCGTGCGCCCGGTATTTGCGGGCAATGTGCCCCAGGGCATTTTGGGCATCATGGAGGCGACGGTTTCCAATCAGGAAAATACGGTGGAAGCCGCTATGGAGCGCGATATTGAAAAAGCGTTTATTTCGTTCCTGAATGACCAGTTGGTGACAATTGGCTTTGATGATGCGCGCAAGCTTTATGATGAGATGGTACAGGGCACAAAGGCTTATCTGAAGGAGTACAACGTATGAGTACAACAGAAACAAATATCATTCAATTCGGCGAGGGCGGATTCCTGCGCGCATTCGTAGATTGGATGATCCAGATTTTGAATGAAAAAACGGATTTTTGCGGCAAGGTGACGGTTGTACAGCCCATCCGGGAGGGGCTGTGCGACGTGCTTGCCGCCCAGAACGGCAGGTACACGTTGATCATGCGCGGAGCGGAAGGGATGGAGAAACGCATCATTGATGTGATTGCAAACTGCGTAAAGCCCTATGACGCGTTTGACCAGTATCTGGCGCTGGCGGAGGATCCATCCTACCGGTTTGTGGTGTCCAACACGACAGAAGCTGGGATTGCATATCGCGAAGGGGACCGGCCGGAGGATATGCCGCCGGAATCCTTTCCCGCAAAGGTGGCGGTGCTGTTAAAGCGGCGGTTCGACTTAGGGCTCCCGGGCTTTGTATTTCTGCCCTGTGAACTGATCGACAAAAACGGGGAAAACCTGCGGCGCATTGTGCTGCAGTATGCGAAAGAGTGGGGATATCCTGCGGAATTTATCGATTGGGTAGAGCGGGAAAATGTGTTCTGCAATACGCTGGTAGACCGCATTGTGACGGGGTATCCAAAGGATGAAGAAATTGAGACAGAATTCCCGGACCGCATGATCGATACTTCGGAATATTTCCATCTGTGGGTGATTGAAGGGCCGCAGGCGCTGTTGCAGGAACTGCCCTTTGACAAGGCCGGGCTGAATGTGATTGTAACAGCGGATTTGGAACGGTACCGCACGCGCAAGGTGCGCATTTTGAACGGGGCGCATACTTCTTTGGTGCCGTATGCTTTGTTAAATGGCTTTGAGACGGTGAAGGAATGCGTGGATGATCCGAAAATGGGGCAGTTCCTGCAGGATTGTATTTTTGAAGAAATCATCCCCACACTGGATTTGCCGGAGGCGGAATTGAAAGATTATGCAGAAAATGTGTTGGTGCGGTTTGCGAATCCGTATATCAAGCACTATTTGACATCGATTGCGCTGAACTCCATCAGCAAATTCCGCGTGCGTGTTTTGCCGTCTATTTTGGAATACCAGCGGCGGTTTGCAAAGTTCCCCGAGCATCTGGTGTTCGCGTTTGCGATGCTGCTGCGCTTTTACCGTGTGGGCGAACCGAAGGATGATCCTGCATTGATCGATATCATCCGCACGGCGCCGCTGCGGGATGTGCTGCGTAATACAACGCTGTGGGGGCAGAGTCTGGAATTTTTATATGAAGAGGTTGCACAATATGAAAATTCATGAACGGGACAATGTGGAAGTGAATTTGGAAAATGGACACAAATATGCAATAAGAGACATAAAAAACGGGGAGTCTGTTATCAAGTATGGCTTCCCGATTGGCCATGCCACCTGTGACATTAAGGCGGGGGAGCATGTGCATACCCACAATTTGAAAACCAATTTACAAGGGCAATTAACATATCGGTATACCCCGGATTTCCAGCCGCTTGCACCGGAGGAGCCGCGCACCTTTATGGGGTACGTGCGGCCGGATGGGAACGTGGGCATCCGGAACGATATTTGGATTATCAATACGGCGGGGTGCGTCAATAAAACTGCGGAACAGCTTGCGCGCCGCACCGGGGCAAAGTGTTTCCCGCATCCGTTTGGGTGCTCCCAGATGGGGGACGACCAGCATACCACACAGTTGATTCTGCGCGGGCTGGTGAACCATCCCAATGCAGGCGGCGTGTTGGTGCTGGGGCTGGGCTGTGAAAATAATAACATCAATGTGTTTAAAACAGTCCTGGGGGAATATGACCCTGCGCGGGTACGGTTTTTAAATACCCAGGATGTGGCGGATGAAATCGAAGAAGGCGTGCGGCTGATTGCAGAACTGCGGCAGTATGCGGATACGTTCCGGCGCACACCGGTGCCGGTATCAAAGCTGAAGGTGGGGCTGAAGTGCGGCGGCAGCGATGCGCTCAGCGGTATCACCGCAAACCCGCTTGTGGGACGGGCCGCGGAGCGGCTGGCCGCTCAGGGTGCATGCTGCGCGTTGACGGAGGTGCCGGAGATGTTCGGCGCGGAGCATCTGCTGATGCAGCGGTGCGTAGATGAAGCGGTGTTTGACAAAACTGTATGGCTGGTCAATAATTTTAAAGCTTATTATGAACGGCATAACCAGGTGGTGTATGAGAATCCATCGCCCGGGAATAAAGCGGGCGGTATTACCACGCTGGAGGAAAAATCCCTGGGATGCGTCCAGAAGGGCGGGCTGGTGCCTGTTGTGGACGTGCTGGACTACGGGGATACGATCCAAAAGCCGGGGCTGTCGCTTTTAAACGGGCCGGGAAACGATATTGTGGCGGTGACGAACCTTGCCGCCGCGGGCGCGCATATGGTGCTGTTTACTACCGGACGGGGAACACCGCTGGGCGGGCCGGTACCGACGATGAAAATTTCCACCAACCATGCGCTTTTTGAAAAAAAGCCGGGATGGATTGACTTTGACGCAAGCCCTGTTTTGGAAGGCTGCGATTTGACGGATGCCCTGCTGGATGAAATCCTTGCGGTGGCAGAGGGCAAGAACACAAAAAACGAGCTGAACGGATACAGTGAAATTTCCATTTTTAAGGATGGCGTAACTTTATAAAAACAGGAGTCGGGGGCTCCTGTTTTTTGTTATAAATCGAGCAGAACTTCAGATAATGGACGTTTCGGCACGTGTACCGTGCCACGTTCATCCATAGTGTATTTGATGCTGTCTGCCGTATCAAACATGATGCTTTCCTGGGCCGGGTATCCGATTGCGACCAGATACAGCAATTGGTATTGATCGCCAAAGCCCAGCAGGGCTTTGAGCGCGGGTCGGTCTATCGCCCCCAGCCAGCAGGCGGCAAGCCCAGAATCCACTGCGCCCAGCAGGATATTTTGAATTGCCGCGCCGGCGTCCGTCTCAAACTGGTTTTTGATTGCAGTATCGCCGAAAACGGCGATATATGCAGGCGGCGCATCCTCTGGGGCGGGATTCCAATCCGGCAGGTATCCTGCCCATTTGACATGGGGAAAAATCTGTTTTGCCGCATCTTCCAAAATAGCAAATTTAAGCGGCTGCATATTTGCGGCGCTGGCGCTGAGGCGCCCCAAATTGACAAACTCTTTCAAAACAGCGTAAGACGGCAGATCCGGTTTAAATTTGCGGATGCTCCGGCGGCTTATAATCGCATCTTTTACTTGCATGGAAAATCACCTCACGTTTATTATAGCACGGCTGGGAGAAACATGCAATTGGCTCTTTACTTGCCAGCGGTTTTATGCTATGATAGAAGTATGTGAGGAAACATATGTTTCGCTACGAAAGGGGAGGCTTTATGCGCAATACACCTGTGTTTGACATGCTGGAACGGTATCGGGAACTGGGGCATATTTCTTTTGCTATGCCCGGGCATAAAGGCGGGCGCGGTTTCCCGGCGCCGTTTTTGGAACATATTTGCGCCTATGATGTGACAGAGCTGGCAGAAACGGACAGCCTGCATGCACCGCGGGAGGCAATCCGGGAGGCGATGCGGCTTGCGGCGGCATTCTATGGCGCGGAGGAGACCTTTTTTCTTGTCAACGGTTCTACCGCCGGTATCCATTGTATGTTGGCGGCGGCCTGCCGCCGCGGCGGAAAGGTGCTGGTGAACCGGGGCTGCCATATGTCGCTGATACATGCGTGTATTTTATTTGGGTTGGAGCCGGTATATATACCCCAGGGGCTGTTGGAGGGGTTCGGCGTTCCGGCGCCGGTGCGGCCGGCCCAGGTGCAGGCTGCATTGTCCAGACATCAGGTACAGGCAGTATTGCTCACGTCCCCCAATTTTTATGGAGTATGTGCGGACTTGGAGGAAATTGCGGCAATTGCCCATGCCCATAGAGTGCCGTTGCTGGTGGATGAAGCGCATGGCGCACATTTTGCGGCGGCGGACGCGCTGTTCCCTAAAACGGCAATCCGCGCCGGCGCGGACATGGCAGTGCAAAGCGCCCATAAAACGCTGAATGCGCCTAATCAATCCGCTTTTTTGCATATTCGCTCCGATTTGGTGGACCGGGAGCGGCTGCGCGCATACACAGTCATGCTCCAAACCTCCAGCCCGTCCTATCCCATGGTTGCCGCTATGGATTTGGCCCGGGCGGAATTAGAGGACGGGCAGCAGTGGGGAGCGTTATATCGCGCTTGTGTAGCGTTGAAAGCGCGGATTGCGGCGCAGTCTGCGATTTGCCCGCTGACGGCGGCCTGTGCGGGAGGATATGCTGTTGATGAAACGCGGCTTGTATTCAATTTTTCCGCCTATCAAACGACTGGCTTTGATGTGTTCCGGAAGTTGACGGAGCAGGGGATCGATGCGGAAATGGCGGATTTGGATAACGTGGTTTGTATCGCCACGGCGGCGAATACGGCGGCGGAACTGCATATACTGGAGAAAGCGCTTCTCAGCATCGCAGAGAAATTGCCGCCGGCGGGAACCCGGTATGAAGCCGCGCCGCCGCCGGTGTTGGAGCAGGCATTGCCGCCCGCCGATGCATTTGATGCGCCGGGGGTGTATCTCCCGTTAAAACAGGCGGCGGGGCGCATTTCCAAAACGACCGCCGCGGCGTATCCGCCGGGGGTGCCGGTGATCGCCTGCGGGGAGCGTGTTACAGCGGAGGCCATTGCATATCTTTTTGCACTGCAAAAAGCAGGCGCGGAAATTACAGGCTTGCGCGAAGAACAAATTGAAGTTGTGAAGTGAAATGATGGAACGTATTTTTGAATTGACCGGAACAGTTGTTGAAATTATTTATACGAATCCGGATAACGGTTACACTGTTTGTGATATTGAAAATCAGGATGAAGGTTTGTTTACCGCCACAGGGTACATGCCCTATGTGAGCGAGGGCGAAGAACTGAAGATGACCGGCTCTTGGGTGAGCCACCCGGACTATGGGGAGCAATTCAAGGTTGACTACTATGAAACACTTCTGCCGCGGGATGAAGAGGCGGTGGTGCGGTATCTGGCCTCCGGCATTGTTTCAGGCGTGCGCGAGGCCACGGCAAAACGGCTGGTGGAGCATTTTGGGCCGCAGGTACTGGATATCATGCTCACAGAGCCGGAACGGCTCAGCGAATTGAAGGGGATATCCAAAGAACGGGCAAAAAAGATTGGGGAATCGTTTGCCAGACTGCAATCCATGCAGAACATTGTGATGTTTTTACAGCAATACCATATTTCTGCCAATCTTGCCATGCGCGTACACCAGACGCTGGGGCGCAATGCGGTGGAATTGATTGAGAAAAATCCGTATATCCTTGCGGAGCGTGTGGAAGGCATTAGTTTTAAAACCGCCGACAATATCGCCTTTGTCCGCGGTATCCCCAAAAACAGCGCGGAACGCATCCGCGCTGGCATTAAATATATGCTTTCAAATGCCGCTTACACCAGCGGGCACACCTATCTGCCCAAAAGCGTCTTGATAGAGCACGCCGCCTATACCTTGAATATTGATGAAGCAGAGGTGGAAAACGGGCTGGATGTGCTGATGCTGGAAAAGGATATCTATTTAGATCAGGTGAATGGGCATGACGTTTACTATCTCACCCCATTCTTAACGGCGGAGCTGTATGTGGCACGGCGGATTGCATCCATGGCGGAGACGGAGCAAAAATTCACTATGCCGGAAGAAGAGGTTTTGACATTGATGGAAGAGATTTCCGCAGAAGAGGGCATCGGCCTTGCGTCGGAGCAGCGGGAAGCTGTCATCACTGCCGCGCGGGAAAGCTGCATGGTGATCACCGGCGGACCGGGAACGGGAAAGACCACGGCCATTAAGACGATCATCCGCCTGATGGAGCGGCTGAAGCTGGAGGTGGCGCTGGCCGCGCCCACGGGACGCGCGGCAAAGCGCATGAGCGAAGTGACAGGCTTAGAGGCGAAAACGCTGCACCGGCTGTTAGGCGTCCAGCGGGACTCCGACCGGCAGGTCTTTACGAAAAACGAGGAAAACCCGCTTTCTGCCGATGTGATTATTGTGGACGAGATGAGTATGGTGGACATCGTGCTGATGCACGCATTTTTGCGGGCAGTCAAGCCCGGTGCGCGTGTGATTTTTGCGGGTGACGCCGATCAGCTGCCGTCGGTAGGGCCGGGAAACGTTTTGAAGGATATCATCGCCGGGGGCATTGTCCCCGTAATCCGCTTGGAGCACATTTTCCGCCAGGCGCAGGAAAGCTTGATCGTCGTCAATGCGCACCGAATCAATCACGGCGAGCTGCCGGAACTGGGCGGGCGCGACAGCGATTTCTTTTTTCTCAGGCGCAGCAACAGCATGTCTGTGCTGCAAACGGTGGTGGATTTATATAAAAACCGGCTGCCGAACAGCTATGGGCTGAATCCGCTGTCCGATATCCAGGTGTTGTCCCCGTCAAAAAAGGGGACGGCGGGCGTATTGAACCTGAACCAGGAATTGCAGGCGGCTGTGAACCCGGAGGATATGGCCAAGCCCCAGTATCAATATGGACGCACGGTCTTCCGCATGGGCGACAAGGTGATGCAGACCAAGAACAACTACGACATTCCCTGGACAAGGGGAAACGGGGAGGTTGGCGCGGGGATTTTCAACGGGGATATGGGGATTATTGAAAACATTTCCGTTCGCGATAAAATGATGACCATCCTGTTTGACGACGACAAAGAGGTAGAGTATTTATTTTCCTATCTGGATGAGCTGGAGCTGGCTTATGCCATCACGGTGCATAAAAGCCAGGGGAGCGAGTTTCCCGTGGTGATTATGCCCATGTGCAATTTCCCGCCGATGCTTTTATGCCGCAATTTATTTTACACCGCCGTCACGCGGGCGCGGGAGCTGGTGGTGCTGGTGGGCGGGGAGAAGCCCATGGTACAGATGGTGCGCAATAACACCGAGCGGGAGCGGTTTACGGGGCTTTCGCAAAAACTGCAGACAATTCGGAAAATGCTGGAAGAGGACCCATTTGAACAAGAGGATGGCTGATGCGTCTTTGTTTGCTTTGTCTTCCGAACCTGTTTGCAAAGGGCAGTATGCTGTTAAAATTTTGTCACATGACAGTTCTTTATAATCATTGACATCAAGAATGTTTCATGGTATGTGTATTACAATAATGCACATAAGAAGGGGTAGTTGAAACATGAAAAAGATATCAGTTGATTTTGAAAAAAATACGGGAAAAATAAAGCCGATGCATGCGGTGAATAATGGCCCTGTGTACAAATTTGCCGCTGACCAAAGAGTGACAAACATTGATGCTTTTAAAGACGCGGGAATACCATACGTGCGGACGCATGACGCTGCGTTTTATGCGGAATACGGCGGAGAGCACGCAGTGGATATAACTGCCATCTTTCCGGACTTTGACGCCGACCCTTACGACGAAGCATCCTATGATTTTGCATGCACCGACGAATATTTAAGGGTGATTGATTTGGCAGGCTGCAAGACTTTTTACAGGCTGGGCCAGAAAATTGAGCATTACATAAAAAAATATGGGACAATTCCACCGAAAGACTTTCACAAGTGGGCGGTGATTTGCGAACATATTATAAAACACTATAATGATGGCTGGGCAAACGGCTTTCATTATGGCATCGAATATTGGGAAATATGGAACGAGCCTGATTTGGATGCGGATGATTCGGACAACAAGAGGACATGGGGCGGAACAAAACTGCAGTTTTTTGAATTTTATGATATTGCAGCAACGCATTTGAAAAAATGTTTTCCCACGCTTAAAATAGGAGGCCCCGCACTCGCACACGATTATGCGTGGGCGGCGGAGTTCCTGAAGCAGCTCCGTGCGCCGCTGGACTTTTTTTCGTGGCATATATATGCCAATGACCCCAAACGGATCCTGGAAAGGGCGGACCGCATCAGAAAAATGCTTGATGATAACGGATACAAAAATACGGAAAGCATTTTGAACGAATGGAACTACGTGAAGGGCTGGGAGGGGGACGAATGGCTCTATTCTCTCAGAAGCGAAAAATCCATAAAGGGCGCTGCGTTCACCGCCGGGACGATGGCTGTATGCCAACAGTCTGATGTGGATTTGCTGATGTATTATGATGCAAGGCCCTGCGCAATGAACGGGCTGTTTAATACTGATTTTGTGTGTGATAAGCTGAAGGGGTATTATCCGTTTTTCATGTTCAATGTGCTCTATCAATTGGGGACGGCAGTGGATGCCAGGTCGGAAAGCGGCAATGTGTATGTTTCGGCAGCTAAAAATGAAAACAGCGGTGCGGTGATGGTTACATATTTTGACGATGACGACGACGCCCCTGACGCGGTGGTAGAGCTTGATTTGTCCGGGTTTAAGGGAGAGAGGGAGCTGGAATATTACATCTTAGACAAAGACCATGATTGTGAACTTTTCAAAAAGGATGTTTTAGATTTAGAAAAAACCAACTGTATTTTGGAAATGCCGCTTTATTCGAGTATTTT
>DVND01000096.1 GCA_018714645.1 Candidatus Avimonoglobus intestinipullorum | reverse complement strand
AAACACCGAAAAATGCATAGCCCCGATTGCTGCGACACAAATTCCCCAATACTTTACAGTGTGTATGAAAGTATGCGAAAATAGAGCATGCATTTTTACCAAAACAAAAAATGCATACTTTACATAAAACTGCAAAGCCAATTATGGAATTTATGTCGCAAGACCAGTATAGCATAAAATGATGCGGTTGTCTATCTTTTTTTAGGGGAAAGCCAATGGATTGATTTTACGGAACTGTTGCAAAATTTCCCTGTATGGGATATACTATACATAAAAAACAAGGGGGTTGCAGGATGGTACAGCTTGGAAACGATTGGGACGAGATTTTAAAAGATGAATTCCGTAAGGAATACTACCTGAAATTGCGGGAATTCTTAAAATATGAATACCAGCATTACAACATCCATCCGGGGATGTATGATATTTTTAACGCCTTAAAATGGACTTCCTATGCGGATACGAAAATTGTGATTTTCGGGCAGGATCCGTATCACGGGGAGAACCAGGCGCATGGGCTGGCGTTTTCCGTGCAGAAGGGCGTGGAAATCCCGCCGTCGCTTTTGAATATCTACAAGGAACTGCACGATGAACTGGGGACGTATATCCCCAATAACGGTTATCTGGAAAAATGGGCGCGGCAGGGGGTGCTGCTGTTAAACGCCTCCCTGACCGTGCGGGACGGGCAGGCCAATTCCCATAGGAACAAGGGCTGGGAGTTATTCACGAACCATATCGTCTGGCTGCTGAACCGGCGGGAGGACCCGGTGATTTTCCTGCTGTGGGGGAACAATGCGAAAGAAAAATCGGCGCTGATCACCAATCCCCAGCACACGATCCTGTCCGCCGCCCATCCCAGCCCCCTTTCCGCCAGCCGCGGGTTTTTCGGCTGCGGCCATTTCAAGCGCGCCAATGCGCTGCTGGAGGAGATGGGCAAGGAGCCCATTGACTGGCAGATTCCAAATTTAAACGCACAGGAGTAAACTATGAAAAAATTGCTGATTCTCGATTCGAACAGTATCATCAACCGGGCTTTTTACGGCATCCGTATGCTCACTGCAAAGGATGGTACGCCCACGAACGCCGTCTATGGGTTTTTGAACATCCTGTTCAAGCTGATAGAGGAGGTGGGGCCGGACTACGTGTGCGCGGCGTTTGACGTCCACGCGCCCACGTTCCGCCATTTGCAGTATGCCCAGTACAAGGCGCAGCGCAAGCCCATGCCGGAGGATTTGAAAAAGCAGATGCCCATTGCGAAGGAATTGCTGCGGGCGATGCAGATCCCCGTGATTGAAAAGGAAGGCTTTGAGGCGGATGACATTATCGGGACGGTGTCCCGGCGGTGTGAGGAGCAGGATATTGCCTGTTATATCGCCACGGGGGACAAAGACGATTTGCAGCTGGCCTCTGACAAGACCCAGGTGATCCTGACAGTGACCCGCAGCGGCGTCAATGAAACGGTGTACTATGATGAGAAGGCCGTTATGGAGAAGTATCATGTGACGCCGGCGGAATTTATCGATGTGAAGGCGCTGATGGGCGATGCGTCGGACAATATCCCGGGCGTGGCGGGCGTGGGCGAGAAAACGGCCCTGTCGCTGATAGGGAAGCATAAGAGCATCGAGTATATCTATGGACATATCGACGATATCGGCCTGAAGGGCGCGATGCTGGAAAAGCTGAAAAAGGGGAAAGAGATGGCGTTTTTGAGCAAAGAGCTTGCGACCATCGACCGCAATGTACCGCTGGAATTCCGGCCGGACGATTGCCCGTTTACGGGCGGCTTGTCTCATTGCGCCACGGAGGAGGCCCATGGGCTGCTGAAAAAATACAGCTTGAACAGCATTATGAAGCGCTTGGATTTTTCGCAAAAAGCAGTCCAGCCCGAAAAAACCGACCTGTTTGACGGGATCCGGATGGAGGTTGTGGCGGACCGGCAGCAGCTGGCTGCGTTTGTGGAGCAAATCCAAAAAAACGGGACATGCGTTTGTGTATTTGGGTTTGAAAACGGGGCGCTGTCCCAATGCGGGCTGCTGTGCGGGAATACGGCGGCTGCGGTGGCGGTGGCCGAGCTTGGGCAGGACGCGGTGCTGGAACAGTTGGCGCCGGTTCTGGAGAGCGCGGATATTGCGAAAATCACATTTGATATCAAGGAAGCGCTGGTAAATTTTTCGGGCCGGTGCGCCGTCAACAACATTGCCTATGACGCGGCAATTGCGGCATATCTCATCGATCCCGCGCGGCAGGCGTACACCATCGACGGCCTGGCGGCGGATTATCTGGGCGCGGATTTGTGCGAGGAGCCGGAGCGGCGGCAGATGTCCATGTTTGACACGGAGGCTGCGTCTGATTATGCCGCAAAGCAGGCGGTAGCGGTGCAGAAGCTGTATGAGCTGACGAGGCGGAAGATCGCGGAGCTGGGGCAGGAGGCGTTGTATTATGATGTGGAGCTGCCGCTGGTGCGCGTTTTGGCGGACATGCAGATATACGGTATCCGCATCGACCGGGACAGCCTGGAGGATTTTTCAAAAATGCTGGCGGGGCAGATTGAAACGCTTACGGCGCAGATTTATCAATACGCGGGCGAGGAATTTAATATCAATTCCACAAAGCAGCTGGGCGCAATTTTATTTGAGAAGTTGGGCTTAAAAAGCGGCAAAAAGACGAAAACAGGCTATTCCACCAACATTGAGGTGCTGGAAAAGCTGCGGGACGAGCATCCGATTATTGAGCGGATCATCGAATACCGCCAGCTGACAAAGCTGAAAAGCACCTATTGCGACGGCCTGGCGGCGGTGATCAACCCCGATACCGGGCGCATCCACTCCGTGTTCAACCAGACGGTGACGGTGACGGGGCGCATCAGCTCCACGGAGCCGAATATGCAGAATATCCCGGTGCGGACGGAGCTGGGGCGGGAACTGCGGAAGATGTTTGTGGCGGAGGATGACGATCATGTGCTGATTGACGCGGACTATTCCCAGATCGAGCTGCGCGTGCTGGCCAGCATCGCGGGGGATGAGACGATGATCCGGGCGTTTGAAGCAGGGGAGGACATCCATGCTGTGACGGCGTCCCAGGTTTTGGGGATCCCGCTGGAGGAGGTGACGCCGTCCCAGCGGAGCAGCGCCAAGGCGGTCAATTTCGGGATTGTCTATGGCATCGGCGAGTTCAGCCTGGCAAAGGATTTGCACATCCCCGTTAAAGAAGCGCGGCGGTACATGGAAGGGTATTTGGAAAAGTACCACGGCGTGCGGGAATATATGCAGAATATCAAAGCCCAGGCGGAGCGGGATGGTTATGTCAAAACCATGATGAACCGCATCCGCTATATCCATGAGCTGAAATCCACGAACCATAATGTGCATGCGTTCGGGGAACGGGTGGCGCTGAACACGCCCATCCAGGGGAGCGCGGCGGATATTATCAAGCTGGCCATGGTGCGGGTGCACCGGCGGCTGGCGGAGGAGGGGCTGGAGGCCCGGCTGATTTTGCAGGTGCACGACGAGCTGATCCTCGAAGCGCCGAAAACAGAAATTGAAGCGGCTTCCAAAATCCTGAAGGAAGAGATGGAGCATGCCGTGTCCATGCGGGTGCCGCTGGTGGCGGACACCGCTTACGGGCACAGCTGGTATGACGCGAAATAGATTGGATTGATCACGATGATAAAATTGGGTATCACAGGCGGCAGCGGCTGCGGGAAAACCACGGTTTCCGACATCCTCCGAAGCCGCGGGATCGATGTGGTGGACTGCGACGTGCTGGCGCGGGAGGTTGTACGGGCGGGGAAGCCCGCCCTTGCGGAAATTGCGGCGCGGTTTGGCGAGGCGTATATCAGGCCGGACGGGACGCTGGACAGGAAAAAGCTGGGGGGGCTGGTGTTTTCGGACCCTGCCGCCCTGTTGGATTTAAACAGCATCACGCACCGCTATATCACTGCGGAGCTGGAGCGGCATATTCAAGGGTATAGCGGCAATATAATAGGGATAGACGGCGCGGCCATCATCGAGAGCGGTACGGCCGCGGCGTGTGATTATGTGCTGGCGGTGCTGGCGGAGGAGGCGGTGCGCGCCGCCCGTATCTGTGCGCGGGATGGGCTGGCAGAGGAAGAGGCGCTGCAGCGCATCTGCGCCCAGAAGCCGGATGCGTTTTATCTGGAGCATGCGGATTTTGTGATTTATAACAATGGGGACAGGACGGTATTGGAACGGGAAGTGTGCGCAATTATAGGAAAAATGGTGAAAAAATTTGAGACGGATTTTTAGGTTGATTTTGCTGCTGGCGGTGGCGGGCATTGTGGCCGGCTTGTATCATTTGGGCCGCAGCGGGACATATAATATGCTCTATCCCATACGGTATACGGGCGAAGTGGAGCAGTATGCGGCGGAAAACGGGCTGGACAAATATCTGGTGTACGGTGTGATCAAAGCGGAGAGCAATTTTATTTATGACGCCCATTCCGGCGTGGCCGTGGGCCTGATGCAGATTACGGAGGACACGGGGGCGTGGATTGCCAATAAGATGCAGCTGGACCGTTACCGGCCGGAGGATTTGACGGACCCGGAAACAAATATCAAAATGGGGTGTTTTTATTTAAAATACCTCCTGGACTATTACGGCGATTTGGATTTGGCGCTGGCGGCTTATAACGCGGGTATGGGGAATGTGAACAACTGGCTGGAGGACAGCGACCACAGCAAGGACGGCAAAACGCTGCACAACATCCCCTTCAAGGAGACGCGGGAATACGTGGAGCGGGTGAAAAAGTACGCGGAAATTTACCGGGAGCGGCACTAAACACTTGTAAAAATTGAAAAAATTGTATATAATGGATGTTAGAAAAATATATATAAAAGAAGGTGTTTTTATGGTAATCACAATCGGACGGCAATACGGGAGCGGCGGCCGGGAGCTGGGGAAAAAGCTTGCCGACCAGCTGGGCTTTGACTTTTATGATGAGGAGCTTGTCAACCTGGCGGCAAAAAAGAGCAATATGAATGAGGAAGTCTTAAAACAGGTGGATGAAAAAGCCACGCGCAGCTTTTTGTATTCCCTGGTGACAGGTACGGATATCCGCGGACTGAATTCCCCCATTTACTATGAAATGCCGATTAACGACAAGCTGTTTATCGCCCAGGCGGAGATCATCAAGGAACTGGCGCAAAAGAGCAATTGTGTCATTGTCGGGCGGTGCGCCGATTATATCCTGCGCGATACGGATGTGGACTGCGTAAACTTATTTATTTATGCGGACATGGAAAAGCGGATCGCGCGTATTATGCGGCTTTACGGCCTGGCGCGGGATAAGGCAAAGGAACAGATTGTCAAAACGGAAAAGCGGCGCAAGGCGTATTATAACTATTACTCCAACCGCGATTGGGGCCGTATGGAGAACTACCACCTGTGTATCGATGCAGGGGAAGTAGGCATTGACAACGCGGTGGAGCTTGTGCGGGATTATGTATTGAAAAAAAATAAATAAACGGGAAGTGCAGCATGTATTTTTTGGAACTCATCAAAGCGGTCATTTTAGGCATTGTACAGGGGATTACGGAATGGCTCCCCATTTCCAGCACGGGGCATATGATCCTCGTCAATGAATTTTTGCAGCTGAACCAGAGCACGGATTTCATCAACCTGTTTTTGGTGGTCATCCAGTTCGGGTCGATTTTGGCGGTGGTGACGCTGTATTTTCATAAGCTCAACCCGTTCTCGCCCAAAAAGAGTGCCGTTGAGAAAAAGGACACCTGGACCATGTGGTTCAAGGTGCTGGTGGCGGTGATCCCGGCAGGAGTTATCGGTATTTTGTTTGAAGAGCAGATCGATACATATTTGTACGGCCCGTATGTGGTGGCGGCGGCGCTGATTGTGTATGGGATTTTGTTCATCGTCATCGAAAACCGAAAAAAACAGCCGGCGGTGAACAGCATCTCGCAGCTCTCCTACAAGACGGCGTTTTTGATTGGGGTTTTTCAGATTTTGGCGCTGGTGCCGGGGACGTCCCGTTCCGGGTCGACCATCCTCGGCGCGGTGATCCTCGGGACCTCGCGGGTTGTGGCGGCGGAATTTTCGTTCTTCCTGGCGGTGCCCATGATGGTCGGGGCGAGCCTTTTAAAAATTGTCAAATAT
>DVND01000095.1 GCA_018714645.1 Candidatus Avimonoglobus intestinipullorum | reverse complement strand
TTGCATAAAATTGCAGAAAGAAACAACAATATTTTTATAACATTCGATTTGTAAAAAAATGTTGCTTTTTTCGGGAAGCTGTGGTAAAATAATAAGGCACGACATTACGCACATTTCCCGATTCCGGCGGCGTTGCCGAAAGGTCCCGCAGGGAGAGGACGGAAATGGAGGAAACAAAAAAACAAGGAGGAACGAGAAAATGTCAAGTGTAATTTCTATGAAACAGCTTTTGGAGGCCGGCGTTCATTTCGGCCACCAAACCAGAAGATGGAACCCCAAAATGGCGGAATACATCTTCACAGAGCGCAACGGCATCTACATCATTGACCTGCAGAAAACGGTCAAAAAGGTGGAGGAAGCGTATTACTTTATTAGAGACCTGGCAGCCGCCGGGGAAACGGTGCTGTTTGTGGGGACCAAAAAGCAGGCGCAGGATTCCATCAAGGAAGAAGCGGAGCGCGTTGGAATGTACTATGTAAACGCGCGTTGGCTCGGCGGGATGATGACCAATTTCAAGACCATCCAGAAACGGATTGACCGTCTGGCGCAGATCAATAAGATGGAAGAAGAAGGGACCTTCGACCTGCTGCCCAAAAAAGAAGTGCTGAACTTGAAAGCGCAGCGCGACAAACTGGAGAAATACCTGGGCGGTATTAAAGATATGAAGAAGCTGCCGGGCGCGCTGTTTGTCGTTGACCCGCGGAAGGAAAAAATTGCGATTGCAGAAGCGAAAAAGCTGGGCATCCCGGTTGTGGCGATTGTGGACACCAACTGCGACCCGGAGGAAGTGGATTATGTCATCCCCGGCAACGACGATGCAATCCGTGCAGTGAAGTTAATTGCTTCCACCATGGCTAATGCAATCATGGAAGGACGCCAGGGCGAGGACGCTGTTACGGAAGAAGCAGCTGCTCCCGAACAACCGGAGGAAGCCGCTGCGGAAGAAGCCGCTGAATAATGATAAAGCAGTCTTGAGTCTTTCTGAAAAGGCTGTAAGGCTGCTTTTTTGTAAAATTTGAAAAATACGGATGGAGGATCAGACAATGGCATTTACAGCACAGGATGTAAAAGAATTGAGAGAGATGACGGGCTGCGGGATGATGGACTGCAAAAAAGCCCTGACAGAAACTGACGGCGACAAGGAGAAGGCCGTGGAATTCCTGAGGGAGAAGGGCCTTGCAACCGCCGCGAAAAAGGCGGGCAGGATCGCATCTGAAGGGATTGTGAAGGCATACATTGACGAACAGGCGAAGGTTGGCGTGGTTGTCGAAGTCAACTCTGAAACGGATTTTGTTGCGAAAAACGAAGAGTTCCAGAATTTTGTGACGGCGGTTGCAAAAACGGTTGCGGAGAAGAATCCTGCCGACGTGGAAGCGTTAAAGGCGGAAGTGATTTCCGGCGGCACAGAGGCCGTAGGCGACGTTTTGACCGCGTTGATTGCGAAGATTGGGGAGAACATGAACATCCGCCGGTTTGCGCGGATTGCAGGCAACGTCTGCTCTTATATCCACGGCGAAGGCCGGATCGGCGTTTTGGTGGAAACAGAAGGCGACCTTTCCAATCCGGAGGCGCATGAGGCGGCAAGAGACGCCGCCATGCAGATTGCTGCGATCAACCCGCTGTACCTGTCCAAAGACACAGTGCCCGCAGAGGATGTTGAAAAGGAAAAGCACATCATTATGGCGCAGATCAAGGAAGACCCGAAAAATGCGAAGAAGCCGGACAACATCATTGAAAAGATGGTGGAGGGAAAGATCAAGAAGTTCTATGAACAGAACTGCCTGCTCCAACAGGAATTTGTAAAGAACGGTGATCTCAAGGTAGAGGAATACCTGACTTCAAAAGGCGTCAAGCTCGTCAATTATGTGCGGTTTGAAAAGGGCGAGGGCCTGGCAAAAAAAGAAGAAAATTTTGCAGACGAAGTCGCAAGCATGATCAAATAATTTTGCGGAAAAAGAGGCATTTTAAGAATGTCTCTTTTTTTATGCCGGGACAGGGCGGAATTTGCCGGTTGCAATCGATGGCGGAATATGGTATAGTAATACCGTGAAAATCGAAGCGGGGGAGGTGCGATCATTGCCGTATTCACAAAAGGCTTGGCAATGGATTGGAACGGGCGCAAAATTGTTGATCGTTATTTGTTTATATATATGTATCTGCGTCTGCACCGCCTATATGTTGGCGGGCGGGTATCAGAGCGGGCTATTCCAGTCCGGCGCTGTGGAGCGGGTTGCCGCAGCGGGGTTTGCCGCCGGCGGCGCCGTGCTGTTTTACGTATTGCTGGATGCGGGGATGAAGCGGCTGCGGCAGCGGAACCGTTATATTGTATTTGCACTGTTGCTGTTGGGCGTCTGCGTCACAATGACGGTGGTGACGCCGTACAGTCCGGGACATGATTCCTATGAGATGGCGAATTTCCTGCAAATGCTTCTGGAGGGGAAATCCTCAGAATATTCCAGGGCGTATTTGACGGCATATGCCACCAACAAAATGGTGTTGTGGATGTATTTCCCGTTTGTGAAGCTGTTTGGAAGCGTTGAAACGGGGACCCGGATTTTTAATATGCTCCTGATGGCGGGCAGTATGCTGTTTGTGGGGGCAAGCTGCAAAAAGCTTTATGGGGACCGCGTGGCGGAGGTATCCGCGGTGGTGCTGGCGGTCTTTTTCCCGTTCATGCTGCTGACCGGCCCCTATATTTATCTTCCGGCGGTGTTCCTGTCCGCGGCGGCATTTTATTGCTATAACCGGGGGACGGTTTTAGCGCGGATATGGTTCCTTGCCGTGGGCGGCATATTGTTTACAGTGCGCCCCATGGCCTGCGGGTTTTTGCTGGTTTACGTGTGTTCCCATGACTGGTGGGAAGGGCCGCGGAAATGGAAGCTGGCAAAAGGGCTGGGCCGGACGGCTGCAGCCCTGGCATGCTTCCTGCTGATACAGGCCGCGGCCGGGGCTGTGCTCTATCAAATAAAGGCGCACCCCTATCCAAAATTGGAGAACATTGCGGGGCTGTGGACGGTAGAGATTGGGACGCGGCCCCAGGAGGGCGACACCGGGCTTTGCACCTATTTCCCTTATACGGAACCGGGCTTTGACCGCGTATCGGAGCAGTTCCATGAAATATGGCAGCTGTACAGCAGGGCGGACGAGGCGGATTATCAGGATATCCTGCGGCTGAAGCAGGATATCGGCGCGCAAATCGAACTGCGGATTAAAAATGATGTTTTGAAGGATGGGGCTTCCATCTGGGAATTTATCAGCGCGAAATTCAAGAATTATTTTTCAGACAATTACAAACCGTATTACTATACGGCAAATCTATACGCGCCCGATTTTGGGGATGATGTTTCCCACTATTATGAGAAGCGCTATTTCCTGCAAATGAACAGCCTGCTCCTGGTATTTATGCTTTCGGCGCTGGGCGTGCTGGTTTTTGCGGTTTATAAAATCCGGCAAAAACGGGAGGACGCCGAGGCCAGCAGCCAGGTTTCCCTGGTGCTGGGCGTTGTGGCGGCAAGCGTTGTTGCGCTGGCGGCGACAGAGGTGGGCAAGCGGTTGATTTTTGATTCTACAATCCCCATTTGTCTGGTGATTTCTTTTGCGTTGGGGCGCGTTGCCCAACAGGTGGCCGCGGCGCGGCGGGGAAAGCTTGCGTTGGCGGGGTGTCTGGTGGGGGCGGCCGTCACAGCCGGAGGGCTGGCAGCTGTTTACGGGCGGTACCGCATTGCGCCGTTTGCAGGCTGCACGGTGCGGATGGATCAAGAGCAAATTACGCTTACGTTCCAGGAGCCGGTTTCTGAGGCGGGGTACAGTATTCGGGAACTGGACGGGACAGTCACTTCATTGGACGGGAAATCAAGCGTTACTATAAAAAACGGCGACAATATGAGCAATTTTGCGTACATTGGGTTGCCGGACGGGACGCTTTACAGCATTTCAAAGCTGCCGCTGGATTGAATGGCGGCGGCCGGTAAAACCAAGCCGCCGTATTTTTACCGGAAAATATGGCTTCGCAATAAAAAATGTTTGCAAATACATGAAAACAATGGTATAATAGAAAAAACAGGATCACATGGAAAAAAACAAGTGTGATCCCTTTTTTGTAAGACAGAAATAAAGTTGTAATTTTGGAGGGAGCCATGAGCGCAAAATACAAAAAAGTACTGTTGAAGGTCAGCGGGGAGGCCCTTGCAGGAGACCATAAATTCGGCCTGGATGAACCAACGCTGGAAAATATCTCCAAGAACATCAAAAAGGTTGTGGATATGGGTGTGGAGATGTCCATTGTCGTCGGCGGCGGGAATTTCTGGCGCGGGCGCAGCGGGCACAATATGGACCGGACGCGGGCGGACCATATGGGGATGCTGGCTACGACCATCAACGCGCTGGCCCTGTGTTCCGCATTGGAAAACGCCGGCGTGGAAACCCGGGTACAGACGGCCATTGAGATGCGCCAGATCGCAGAGCCGTATATCCGCGGCAAAGCCGTCCGCCATCTGCAAAAGGGGCGCGTTGTGATTTTCGGCTGCGGCACGGGAAACCCGTTTATGTCCACCGATACCACAGCGGCGCTGCGGGCGGTGGAGATGGAAGCGGAAATTATCCTGCTGGCGAAAAAGGTGGATGCGGTATATGATTCCGACCCCAACATCAATCCGGACGCGAAAAAATTTGACGCGCTGTCGTTTAATGATATTTTGGGGAAAGAGCTGGGCGTGATGGACTCCACCGCCGCTTCCATGTGCCGCGACAATGATGTGCCGATTTTGGTATTTGGCTTGGACGACCCTGAGAACATTGTGCGCGCGGTGATGGGTGAAAAAATAGGAACATTAGTTTCCCGGACGGGCGAAAGATAAAAAACAGAAAGGATGAATGGACATGGGAAAATATCCTGAAATTGAAGAAAAAATGAACAAACGGGTAGAGGGGTTTGCTTCCGAATTGAAAACCATCCGCGCAGGCCGCGCCACGGCGGCGGTGCTGGATAAGGTCGCGATCGATTACTATGGGGCGATGACGCCGGTGGCGCAGGTGGGGGCGATTTCCTCGCCGGAGCCGCGGATGCTAGTGATCCAGCCCTGGGATCTCTCCGTGCTGAAGGAGATTGAGAAGGCGATCCAGAAATCTGATATTGGCATTGCGCCCCAGAATGACGGCAAGGTGATCCGCCTGAATTTCCCGCCGCTGACAGAGGAACGCAGAAAAGAACTGGTCAAAACGGTGAAAAAATATTCCGAGGAGGCGAAGATCCAGATCCGCAACGTCCGCCGCGATGCGATGGAGGCATATAAAGCCCAGAAAAAGAAATCTGAAATTACGGAGGATGATTTGAAGGGCATTGAGAAGGACATTCAAAACCTGACGGATCAGTTTATCAAGGAAATTGAGGATATCACGGCCGCGAAGGAAAAGGAAATTTTGGAAGTGTAATGCAAAGGACGGACGGGTGTTTTGCGCCCGTCCGCTTTTTGAAAGAATGCGATATTGAGGGTTGGCAATGTTTTTTAAAAGCAAAGCAAAGACAGAAATCGATTACGAGCGGCTGCCCGTGCATATCGGTGTGATTATGGACGGGAACGGCAGGTGGGCCAAGAAGCGTGGCCTTCCCAGGAGCGCGGGCCATTCCGCCGGCGCGGACACCTTGAAAAAAATTGTTACGGAATGCAATCAAATGGGCATTAAATACATCACGGTGTACGCGTTTTCGACGGAGAATTGGAAGCGCCCGAAGGAGGAAGTGGATTTCCTGATGAACCTTCTTCTGGGATACCTGCGGGATGCGGAGCGGTCGCTGGCGGGGGAAAATGTGGTGATCCGGGCGATCGGTTCCAGAAAAGAGCTGTCGGAGGAAATCCAGCGGCAAATTATAAAAACAGAGGAATTTACGAAAAATAATACGGGCATCATCATGAACATTGCCTTGAACTATGGCGCCAGAGAGGAGCTGCTGTCTGCGGTGCGGCACATTGCGGGCCGGGTGCAGGCGGGGGAGATTACACCGGAGGAGATCGACAGCGGGATGCTGGCCGGGGCGTTATATACCGGCGGGCAGCCGGACCCGGACCTGATTATCAGGACCAGCGGGGAGGAGCGCCTGAGCAATTTTATGCTCTGGCAAGCCGCCTATTCGGAGCTGTGGTTTACGAAAAAGCTCTGGCCGGATTTCAATAAAAACGATTTATATGCCGCAATCATTGCATATCAAAACCGCGGCAGGCGGTATGGGGGGATATAGTATGCTGAAACGGATTCTGACTTCAGCGGTGGGCCTGGTGATTTTTTTTGCAGTGCTGGCCAGCAGCAGTACGGTTTTTGCAGCCGCAATCCTGTTGGTGACGGCCTGTATGCTTTACGAGCTATATAAAGCGATGGATGCGCATCCGGCGCTGTTCGTGCTTGGCTTTTTATCCTGCGCCCTATATACATATGGGATATTCAGCACGAAATTCCTGCCGGCGGCAGTCACAGCCATGGTGTTGTATTTGATTGCTACGGTGGCGCTGTTTCACAAGGTGCATTTCCGGGATATTTACGCTTCGGCGTTTATCACCCTGTTTATCTCTGCGTTTATGATTATGATTTCCATGATCCGCATCCAATTTGGAGCGGAGTTCGTGTTATTGGTGTTTATCTGCGCATGGATGACAGATTCCGGCGCGTATTTTGCGGGGCGTTTTTTTGGAAGGCATAAGCTGGCGCCAAATTTAAGCCCCAAAAAGACAATCGAGGGCTCCATCGGCGGGAGCATGATCTGCGTGGTTTCCTGTGTGGTGTATTTATTAATCCTGCATCAATTTATGGGCTATCAGGTACAGGTCAATTCATATTTGCAGATTGCGCTGGTGGGGCTGCTTGCATCCGTTTTCGGGCAGTTGGGGGACCTGATTGCATCTGCGATCAAGCGGGATTGCGGCGTGAAGGATTTCGGTTCCATCCTGCCGGGCCACGGCGGCGTACTGGATCGGTTTGACAGCGTGGTGTTTATCGCGCCGTTTATCTATTATATCCTGTTTCGCATGAATATTCTTTGAGGTTTGGTTATAAATATGGAATTTGAACATAAGATAACAATAATCGGTTCTACCGGTTCTATTGGGACGCAGACGCTGGAAATAGCCCGGACATATCCGGGAATCCGTGTGCTGGGGCTTTCCGCCCATTCCAATATTGCGCTGTTGGAGCGGCAGACGCGGGAATTCCGCCCGGAGGTGGTCTGCGTTGTAGATGCGCAGCAGGCGGCGGCGTTTAAAAGGGCTGTTGCCGACTTGCCCGTGCGGGTGGTCAGCGGTGCAGAAGGCCTCTCCGAAGTGGCCTGCGCCGCCGGAGCGCAGACCGTTGTGACAGCGGTTGTGGGGATTGCAGGGCTGCTGCCCACGCTGGACGCCATCCGGGCGCGGAAGAATATCGCGCTGGCGAACAAAGAGACGCTGGTGACGGCGGGGCACATTGTGACGCGGCTTTGCGCAGAATACGGCGTGCAGCTATTGCCTGTGGACAGCGAGCATTCCGCGATTTTCCAGGCGTTGCAGGGGAACAGACAGAATGCCATCCGGCGGATTTTGCTGACTGCTTCCGGCGGGCCGTTTTTTGGAAAAACAAAGGCGGAATTGGCGCACGTTACGCCGGAACAGGCGCTAAAACACCCCAACTGGAGCATGGGGGCGAAGGTGACCATCGACTCATCCACGTTAGTGAACAAGGGGCTGGAGGTCATCGAGGCCAAGTGGCTGTTTGGGGTGGACATTGAACAGATCGAGGTGTTGGTGCACCGGCAAAGCATTGTACACTCCATGGTGGAGTATGCGGATCATGGGGTGATCGCCCAATTGGGGACGCCCGATATGCGGCTGCCGATTCAATATGCGCTGTCCTGGCCGCGCCGGTTCCCGATGGAGGGGAATACGCTTGATTTTGCGCAATGTTCCAAGCTGACCTTTGCGCAGCCGGACATGGAGACTTTTTATGCCCTGAAGCTGGCATACCGCGCAGGGAAAGAGGGCGGCCTGCTGCCGTGTGTGTTCAATGGGGCGGATGAGGCGGCTGTGGAGTTGTTCTTAAATGGGAAGCTGCAATTTTTACAGATTCCCGAGGCGATCCAATGCGCCATGGAGGAAGTCCCCAATAAGCAGGAGCCTTCCGTTGCGGAGGTTCTGGAAGCGGACCGGGCGGCGCGGGATTGTGTGTACAGGCGGTATGGGCAAAATTTTAGGAGTTGATTGTAGTTGGTTACGGCAATTGTTACCATTGTTATATTTTTAGTGTTGATTACCTTACATGAATTCGGGCACTTTATCATGGCGAAATCCGTTGGGGTGAAGGTGCTGGAGTTCGCCGTCGGCATGGGGCCGGCTATTTTTAAAAGACAGAAAGGCGAAACCCTCTATTCCATCCGTATTTTCCCCATCGGCGGGTACTGCCGCATGGAGGGGGAGGATGAAGAAACGGACGACCAGCGCGCGTTCTGCAACCAGAAGCTTTGGAAGCGGTTTATCGTAGTCGCCGCCGGGGCGATATTGAACGTGATCCTGGGGTTTGTGATTTTCATTGTGATTGTATCCAGCCAGGCCCAGGTGCAATTGCCGGTGGTGGACACCATTGACGCCCGTTCCAACCTGGCCCAAAGCGGCGTGCTGCCGGGGGATGAAATCATTAGGATTGATGGGAAAAAAGTGCATTTTTACAGGGATATCCCATTATATACGTCCACGCTGGATGCAAATTCCGAAATTGACATCCGGGTAAAGCGGGACGGGCAGCAATACGATTACAAGCTGCAGCCGGTACTGAACGAGGTGACCTACCAGTTTACGGAGGACGGCATCAACGTGATTGATGTGATGAACGGGCAGACAGAGGAACGGTTCATCGAATACGGGCCGGGCGAGCGGGAGCAATATGCGGAATATATCGGGAAAGAGGCGCAGTCCAGGCAGTATATTTTAGGGTTTCATCCGAAACAGGAGGATTTGACGGTTTTTAACGTCCTGTCTGAATCCTATCATAACACAGGCTTTGTGGTGCGGCTGGTGTACAGCGCATTGGGGCAGATGATCACAGGGCAAACCGGGATCGACCAGATGTCCGGGCCGATTGGCATTGTCAGCGAGGTGAACACCGCCGTCAACTCGGGCAGCAGCGTGAACGTGCTGAGCATTATGGCGTTGCTGACCATCAATCTGGGCATTTTCAATCTGCTGCCGCTGCCCGCGCTGGACGGCGGGCGGCTGTTCTTTATGATTGTTGAGCTGATCCGCAGAAAGCCGATCCCCCCCGAAAAGGAAGGCATGGTGCATGCGATTGGGCTGCTGCTGCTGTTATTGTTTGCTTTGGTAATTTCATTTAACGATATTTTAAAGTTGGTGGGCAAAGGATGAAACGGATTGTAAACGTAGGGACGGTACCGGTCGGCGGGGAGCACCCCGTGTCGATCCAATCCATGACGAATACGGATACGCGGGACGTTGGGGCGACAGTGGCACAGATCCGCCGCCTGGAGGCGGCGGGTTGCGAAATCATCCGCGTGGCGGTGCCGGATATGGAAGCGGCAGAGGCTGTTTCCGTCATCAAAAAGCAAATCCATATCCCGCTGGTGTGCGACATCCATTTTGACTACAGGCTGGCGCTGGAATGCATGAAAAACGGCGCGGATAAAATCCGCATCAACCCCGGGAACATCGGGAACAAGGAGCGGGTGCGGCAGGTGGTGGAGCTGGCGAAAAGCACCCAGACCCCCATCCGTATCGGCGTGAACGGCGGTTCACTGGAGCGGGAGCTGCTGCAAAAATACGGCGGGCCGACGGCGGACGCGCTGGTGGAAAGCGCCTTGCGGCATGTGGAGATCCTGGACGGGCTGAATTTTACAGACGTCATCGTATCGATCAAGGTATCGGACGTGCCGACGATGCTTGCCGCGTATCGGAAATTTGACCGGTTGACGGATATCCCGACGCATATCGGCGTGACGGAAGCGGGAACGCTGCGGGGCGGGCTGGTCAAATCGGCGGTTGGCATCGGGGCGCTGCTGGCGGAACAGATCGGGAATACGATGCGGGTGTCGCTGACGGCGGACCCCGTGGAGGAAATTCGTGCGGCAAAGGATATTTTGCGCGTGCTGGGCCTGCGCAGGCAAGGGCCGGAGCTGGTATCCTGCCCTACCTGCGGGCGGACGCAGATCGATTTGATCCCCATTGCCAACGAGGTGGAGCGGCGGCTGGCCAAGGTGGAGAAAAACATCAAGGTGGCGGTGATGGGCTGTGCGGTCAACGGCCCCGGAGAGGCGCGGGAGGCCGATATCGGCATCGCCGGCGGCAACGGGGAAGGGTTGATATTCCGCCATGGGGAAATCCTCAGGAAGGTGCCGGAGGCGGAACTGATTGATGCACTGATGCAGGAAATTGAGAAATTGGAGCAATGAATATGAAGAAATTTTTGATTATAAACGGGCCGAATTTGGACATGCTCGGCATCCGGGAGCCGGGCGTTTATGGGGATGAGACGCTGGATACCGTCTGCGAAAAAATCAAAGCACGGGCGGAGGAGCTGGGTGTGGAAGCGGCATTTTACCAGAGTAATATCGAGGGAGAGCTGATCAACTGTATCCACGCGGCCATGGGGCAATATGACGGCATTGTCATGAACCCGGGCGCGTACACGCATTACTCCTATGCGATACGGGACGCCATCGCCGCCGTGCACCTGCCGGTGGTGGAGGTGCACATTTCAAATATCCATCAGCGGGAGGAATTCCGCCATCATTCGGTGACGGCGGCTGTGTGCTGCGGGCAGATTTGCGGCCTGGGGACGATGGGATACCTGCTGGCTTTGGAGGCGTTGGCGAATGGATAGGGTATCAAGATTGCAGGCGCTGCTGGACAAGGGAGAAGCCTTTTTCATTTCCAGCTACGCGAATATTTTTTACTATAGCGGGTTCACCTCCGAGGACGCACAGCTGCTGATTACAAGGGATGCGCGGGTGCTCATCACCGATTCCCGCTATACCATCCAGGCCAAACAGCAGGCGGCAGGCTTTATGGTTTTGGACAGCAGGGACGGCTTTGGGCAGATTTTCAGCCGCTTCGGCATACAGGTACTCCGTTTTGAGGAGGACTATCTGCGGGTAGCGGAATGGAACCGGCTGGGGCTGCTGGTAAATGCGATGGTTCCCGACCAGCAGCGGATTTCGGCGGGCCGGGCGTATAAGGATGCGGCGGAGATCGAGAAAATCGCCGAAGCGGAGCGGCTGGGAGACGCCGCGTTCGCACATATTTTGAACGTGCTTGCAGTTGGAAAGACGGAGCGGGAAATTGCGCTGGAGCTGGAGTTCTTTTTAAAGAATAACGGCGCGCAGGGGCTGTCATTCGAGACGATCGTCGCATCCGGCGTGCGCTCTGCCATGCCTCATGGCGTTGCCAGCGAAAAACGGCTGGAGACCGGCGATTTTGTCACGATGGATTTTGGCTGTGTTTTGGATGGATATTGCTCCGATATGACGCGGACGGTAGTGCTGGGCCGGGCCAGTGGGCGGCAAAGGGAAATTTATGGGATTGTTTTGCGGGCGCAGGAGGCTGCGTTGGATGCAATCCAGTGCGGCAAGCCGTGCTGTGAAATTGATAAAGCGGCGCGGGACGTCATTGCGGAAGCGGGATACGGCGCAAATTTCGGGCACAGCCTGGGGCACAGCGTCGGGATTGAAATCCATGAACAGCCGGGGTTCACGCCGGGCAGCAAAAGCAACGTGGAAAACGGAAATGTCATCACGGTGGAGCCGGGCATTTACATCGAAGGGGTTGGCGGCGTCCGGATTGAGGACGTTGTGGCGCTGTGCGATGGAAAGCCCAGGAACCTGACGGCATCGCCCAAGCAACTGATAGAGATTTAAAAGAATTTGCAAATACTGCAAATTCTTTTTTATAAGGTGTTGCTTTTTGGATGCAAGCGTATTAAAATATTGGAAAAGACAGTTTGGAGGGTGATACAATGTATTTACGGTTTCCGGGCGGAAGGACAAAGGCGCTGACGCTGAGTTACGACGACGGCGTGGAGCAGGACAAACGGCTGATTGAAATTATGAACCGGCATGGGCTGAAGGGGACGTTTAATATCAACAGCGGCCAGTTTGCAGAAGAAGGGACGGTATATCCGAAGGGGCAGGTGCACCGGCGGATGACAAAAAAAGAGGCGGCTGCGCTGTATCAGCAGTCCGGGCAGGAGGTGGCGCTGCATACGCTGACCCATCCCCACTTGGAAGCGCTGCCGCAGCCAAATGTGATGCGGGAGGTCTTGGAGGACCGGAACAATCTGGAGGCGTTGTTCCAAACCGTGATTCGGGGGATGGCATATCCTTTTGGCACGTATAACGACGAGACGCTGGAGGTTTTGAAAAATGCGGGAATTGCCTATTCCCGGACAACTGTTTCCACCGAACGGTTTGACCTGCCCAAGGATTGGCTGCGATTGCCTGCCACCTGCCATCACAGGAATCCGAGGCTGATGGAGCTGTGGGAAGAATTTTTAGGGAAAGAACCCAACACAGACGGCTGGATGTTCTATTTGTGGGGCCACAGCTATGAATTTGAAGGAAATGATAACTGGGAGGTCATCGAACGGTTTGCCCAACGGGCAGGCGGGCATGATACGGTATGGTATGCCACCAACATCGAAATTTACGATTATGTGCAGGCGTACAAAAATTTGCGGTTTAACCTGACAGAATCCATTGTGGAGAACCTCTCTGCGCAGGATGTGTGGTTTGTATCCCACGGGGAGACGCTGTGTGTCAAAGGCGGGGAGACGCTGCACTTTTAATGATGGAATTACAGATTTTAGATTGGATACAGAACATGCGGTCGCCAATTCTGGACAAGGCGATGGTATGCATTACCTCTTTAGGGAATTTAGGGGCAATCTGGGTTTTGACAGCGGCCGTATTGCTGCTGCGAAAGAAAAGCAGGATGCATGGGGCGTTACTGTTCATTGCGCTGGGCATTTCATTGATTGTCGGGAATTTTGGAATCAAGCCGCTTGTGGTGCGGATGCGCCCATTCGAGCTGACGGGTTTTTCGGGGCTGTTAATCCCGCCGCCGCGGGATTTTTCCTTTCCTTCAGCACACACGATGACCGCTTTTGCCAGCGCGGCTGTGTTATTTTCCATGAACCGCAAAATAGGGATTGCCGCCGGGGGGGTTGGCAGTGCTCATCGCATTTTCACGCCTATACCTGTACGTGCATTTCCCGACGGATATCCTTGCAGGCGCGGTTTTGGGCATTGGGGCCGGATGGGTGGCGACGCATCTGATCGCGCCGCGTATGCCGGGATTTCAAACATAAAAAAGCAGGATTTGATCCTGCTTTTTTGTTGTATAAAATGCCTTATGGCCTGTATTTTATACGCCGCTGTTATCCGAAACGGACAGCAGGGGATGCTGCTTCACTACGGCAACTTCCAGAACGCCATCCCTGCCATCGGCCAAAATGGCGCTGCCGTTTACAATTTCCCCGCTGAGGGAGAGCTTCGCCAATTGATCCTCCAGCAGCTTTTGAATGGCCCGTTTCAAAGGCCGCGCACCGTAGCGGACATTGTACCCCTCGGAAAGGATGATCTCCTTTGCCGCGTCCGTAATGGTAAATGACGCGCCCTTTTCCTCGATTTTTGTGACAATGTCCTTCAACAGCAAATCAATAATCTGCCGCAGTTCGGGCTTTGTCAGCGGCTTAAAGGTGACGACCTCGTCAATCCTGTTCAAAAATTCCGGGCGGAAATGTTCTTTCAGGCTTTTATCCACATTGTCTGACAGGGTGATTTCATCGCTGGAACCGAAGCCCAGGCCGGTGCTTTTGAATTCCGAGCCGGCATTGGTGGTCATGATGATGATGGTATTTTCAAAATTCACAATTTTCCCATGGCTGTCCGCCACCCGGCCGTCGTCCAATATTTGCAAAAACAGGTTGAACACTTCGGGATGCGCTTTTTCGATTTCATCCAGCAGGATCACGGAATAGGGCTTGCGGCGCACTTTTTCGGTGAGCTGGCCCGCATCGTCATAGCCCACGTATCCAGGCGGGGAACCAATCAGCTTGGAGACGGAATGCTTCTCCATAAATTCCGACATATCGAAACGGATCAATGCTTCTTCATTGTCAAAAATTACTTCCGCAATGGTTTTTACCAATTCCGTCTTACCCACGCCGGTGGGGCCGGCGAAGATAAAGGAAACGGGGCGTTTCCTTGCAGAAATATCCGCGCGCCCCCGGCGGATGGCGCGGGAAACGGAAGCCACCGCTTCCTCCTGCCCGATAACGCGCCGGTGGATCCGCTCTTCCAGATGCATCAGCTTTGTAGCCTCGTCCTCCGTCAGCCGGTGCACCGGGATTTTTGTCCAGCCTTCGATGACAGCGGCGACGTCGTCAAAGGTGATTTCCGCTTTTTGCGCTTCCGCCGTTGCCGCATCCAGCGCGGCTTTTACGGAAAATTCCTCACTTCTGAGTTCCGCCACCCGCGCATAATCCTCGCGGGCGGCAGCGTCCTGCCCTTCCGCCGCAATTTGGGACAGGCGTTCTTTATAGAGTTTTGCGTCATACAACGCTTTATTTTTCAAATTTACCCTGGAGCCGGCCTCATCAATCACGTCAATGGCTTTGTCGGGCAGGAACCGGTCTGTGATATACCGTTCTGACAGCCTGACGGCATCCGCGATGATTGCATCAGAGATGTGTACACCGTGATAGGCTTCGTAATAATCCTTGATGCCTTTCAAAATTTCAATGCTTTCTTCGATGGACGGCTCATCCACCAGCACCGGCTGGAACCGGCGCTCCAGCGCGCTGTCTTTTTCAATATGCTTCCGGTATTCCGAAAGCGTGGTGGCGCCGATGATTTGGATTTCCCCCCGCGCCAGCGCCGGTTTCAGGATGTTCGCCGCGCTCATGGCGCCCTCGGCGTCACCCGCCGCGACGATGTTATGGATCTCGTCAATGACCAGGATGACGTTGCCCATTTCGCTGGCTTCATTCAGCAGGTTTTTCAGGCGCGCCTCAAACTGCCCGCGGAACTGCGTCCCCGCCACGAGGGCGGCAAAGTCGATCAGGTATAACTGATAGCCGAACAGCTTCGGCGGGACATTTTTTTCAAAAATACGGCAGGCAAGCCCTTCCGCAATCGCCGTTTTGCCGACGCCCGGTTCGCCCAGGATGACGGGGTTGTTTTTCGAGCGGCGGTTCAGGATCTGGATGACGCGCTCAATCTCCGCGCCGCGGTTAATGACCCGGTCCACCTTGCCCATGGCGGCCTTGGCAGTCAGGTTTGTGCCGTAGGTATCCAGCATACTGCGTTTTTTGGGGCCTTGCTTCCTGTTCTGCTTTTCCTGCGTCTGATTTGCGCGGTCTGCGTTATTCTTCCCGTTATTCATGAAATTGGACAGGAAATTCAGCGGCGCGGCAGGGGCGCCGCCCTCTTCCGCAGCGCCGCTGAATTGCTCTATCATATTCTGCATCCCTTCAGGCGACGCCAAATCGCCCATATTATCCATAAATTCGGACATTTCACTGTTGAGCGTATCAATGTCCGCATCATTGATTCCGAGCTGCTCCATCATCTGGTTTAGGGGCGCAATCCCCATCTGCTTCGCACAGGACAGGCACAGGCCTTCGTTGGTGGTTTTATCGCCCTCTACTTTCGTGATAAAAATTACAGCAGGATTGACCTTGCATTTTGAACATAAATTCATTGTGACTCTTCCTTCCGAGATATTCTATATAAAAAAAGTATAAAATCGATTCTGTATTACGATTCATTATACCACAGTTTTTTTCCAATGCAAAGGGTTTTTTTGTTTGTTTACAGTCTATTAACGATTTATACGATTTTTGCAATTTGATTTTAACAATTTTTTAACAAATTATCCTTGGAAAAAACATAAGAAACGGCTATAATGTAAAAATACTTCACAATTTTGTAATAATTATGGCATGTCCAGCATATAGTGTTATATATGTATTGTACGAAAGGAGAATTACATTTATGAACAGAAAAATCAAATCCGCGGTGGGGATGCTGGCGTGCGCGGCGATTTGTTTTGGCGCATTGAACATCTACTGCACAGGCGGATATGAAATTGTAGTTGAGGGGAAAACCCTTGGATATGTGACGGACGAAGAAAAATATGACGCGGTTTTGGCGGCGGTCAACCAGCAGATCGAAAAGGATTTCGGCGCGGAGGCGAAGCTGGAACCGGACGCGCAGTTTAAAAGCTGTCTGGTGGCGAAGGCGAGCGTGCTGTCCGACCAGGAGCTGTATAACCACATTGCGGCGCTGTCCGAATATATGGCGCAGGGCTGCATGCTGCAGGTGGAGGGACAGGACACCATCCCATTTGCCAGCGAAGCGGAGATGGATCTGGCGCTGGAATTAGTGGAACGTCAATACCAGATGGAGCAGGCAACAACCGGGATTTTGGAGGAGGTGTCGTCCAGGGAGGTGTATGTGAGCAGGGCAGACCTGTACACGCCGGAAACGGGAGCGGCGTATCTGGAGCAGTATGAACTGGTGCATGTACTGACAGAGCAGAACGTATCCTACCAATCTGTCATGGCGTTCAATACCATTGAGCAGGAGGACCCGGCGTTGTATGAAGGCCAGCGGGAAACGGTGCAGGAGGGCGCGGAAGGGGCATACGCGGTGGATGCGGTGGTGCGGTACGTCAACGGCGTTGAGGTTGGGAAGAGCTTATTGTCCGAAACGCTTGTGGCGGAGCCGGTGGACGCCATTGTTAAAACAGGGACGAAAGAAGTGCCGCAGGGAATGGGAAGCGGGATGTTTATCTTTCCGGCCAGCGGCAGCATTTCCTCCGGGTTTGGCGCGCGCTGGGGCAGGACTCATACGGGGATCGATATTGCCGCGTCCACCGGGACGACGATTGTCGCGGCGGACACAGGCGTCGTCAGCTTTGCGGGGGAACAGGGCACCTATGGATTGCTGGTAAAGCTGGATCACCAAAATGGATATGTCACCTATTATGCCCATTGCAGCGAGCTGCTTGTCAAAGCGGGGGACATCGTGGAGCAGGGGCAGGCCATCGCCCTTGTGGGCAGCACCGGCAACAGCACCGGCCCCCATTGCCACTTTGAGGTGCGCCTGGACAATGAACCGCAGAACCCTTCCAATTATGTTTCTCAATAAATTTTTATAAAACCCCTTGCACAATGATGAATTATGCTTTATAATAACAGAGAAAGCAAAAAAATACAAAACAAAGCAAAGGAATGCAAATAAAAGCAAATATTTTATGAAAGGCGAGGGGTACGATGTACGATTTGAAAAAAGGCTATGAAGTGGCAAAGGAATACTACGCGCAGTACGGCATTGATGTTGACCAGATGATGGAACGCTGTGACCAAACGCCGCTCTCCATGCATTGCTGGCAGGGGGATGACGTCCGCGGGCTGGAAAAGCGGGAAGGCGGCCTGAACGGCGGCATCCAGACGACGGGCGACTATCCGGGCGCGGCGCGCAACGCGGAGGAGCTGCGGGCGGACATCGAAAAGGCGATGCAGTTTATCCCAGGTGTTTTAAAAGTGAACCTGCATGCGAGCTATCAGGAGGCGGACACGTTTGTGGACCGCAATGCAATCAAGCCGGAGCACTTCGCAAACTGGGCTGACTGGGCGGTTGAAAAAGGCCTCGGGCTGGATTTCAACCCCACTTATTTCTCCCATCCCAAGAGCGAAAACGGGACGTTGTCCGCGGCGGATGAAGAGGTGCGCAAATTCTGGATTGAGCACGGCATTGCCTGCCGGCGGATCGGCGAATATTTCTATAAACGAACCGGCAAGCCCTGCGTCATCAATCATTGGACGCCGGACGGCGACAAGGAATTCCCCATTGACACGCTGGGCCCGCGGCTGCGCTTAAAGGACAGCTATGACCGGATTTTTGAGGCGACGAAGGACGTTGAAGGCGTTATCGACGGGATTGAATCCAAGGTCTTTGGCATCGGTATGGAAAGCTTTACCGCCGGTTCCCATGAATTTTGCATGGGGTATGTCATGAGCAAGGGCATCGACCACATCATCATGACGCTGGACACCGGCCACTATCATCCGACAGAGGTGGTTTCCGCAAAGCTGGGCGCGATTTTCGCCTTCTCTAAGGCAGTACTCCTGCACGTATCCCGCCCGGTGCGCTGGGATTCCGACCACGTCGTGGCGTTTGATGACGAGACAAAAGCCATCATGGAGGAGTTGGTGCGGCTTGGGAAGCTGGATTCCACTTATATTGCAACAGACTTTTTTGATGCGTCCATCAACAGGATTGCGGCCTGGGTCATCGGGCTGCGCAACACCAGAAAGGCGCTGCTGCAGGCGCTGTTACAGCCGGTTGACATGATGAAGAAAGCCGAAGCGGACGGCGACGTCAGCGGCAGGCTGGCGATTGCGCAGGAATTTAAAGCGGCGCCGTTCAGCCTCGTCTGGGATTACTACTGCGACAAGCAGAACAAGGGCGTCGGGCTGGATTGGCTGGAGGACGTCCGCGCTTATGAAAAGGACGTTTTGCTGAAACGGTAAATAAAAAAGAATGGCATTGCCATTCTTTTTTTGTATTACAGTTAAATTTGCCAGGAATGCCCGCAGTGTTGGCACACGGCAAAGGTTTCGTGCTTAAACTTGGTTTTCTCCATCCCTTTCCACCGCCCCATCAGCAGCCAAAGGCCGCAAGTGAGAAATATGCATAAAAACCAACTTTGTTTTTCGTGCAGTTTTGTCAAATGGAATATTGACTTTCAAAAATGGATGTGGTATCATACCAAGATAGGAGTACAGATGTGCGCGAGAGACGGACATGGAGGTGTACAAAAACGGTGGATGCTTCCTATATATTAGTGGACACGGAGGTCGCGCCGGAGGTGTTTGTGAAGGTCGTGGAGGCGAAGCGGCTGCTGGCCTCCGGAAAATATAAAACCACGAACGAGGCGCTGGCCCGGGCAAAAATCAGCAGGAGCGCGTTTTATAAATATAAAAACCACGTTTATGCGTGCGGCGAATTGGGGCAGGAACGGATTATCACGCTGGCGTTCGTTTTGGACGATGTGGCGGGCGTGCTGTCGGAAATGTTGGGGATCATGGCGGCGCATGGGACCAATATCCTCACCATCAACCAGAATATCTCCGTGAACAATATCGCCAATATGACGATCACCCTGCGGATGAACGATATGGATACCGGCCTGGCCGGCCTGTTGGACAGCTTGAAGGCGATCCGGGGTGTGAACCGGGCGGAAATTTTGGCGATGAATTAATAATTAGGAGTGAAACAGATGGCAAAGGTTGCAATAATCGGATTCGGAACGGTGGGCAGCGGTGTGTTCGAAATCCTGAATAATAAGGATTTTACTCAAAAGACAGGCGAACGGCTGGATGTGGGTTATATTTTAGATATCCGTGATTTTCCGGGGCATGAAGCGGAACGATATATGACGAAGGACTTCAATGACATTTTGAACGACCCGAAGGTACAGGTTGTGGCGGAGATGATGGGCGGCCTGCATCCGGCGTATGAGTTTACAAAGGAGCTGCTGGAACGCGGGAAAAGCGTTGTGACCTCCAACAAGGAGCTGGTGGCGACCTATGGGCCGGAGCTGCTGCAGCTGGCGGCAGAACATCAGGCCAACTATTTGTTTGAGGCAAGCGTCGGCGGCGGCATCCCGGTGCTGCGCCCGATGATGAGCTGCCTGCTGGCGAACGACATTTTGCGCATTGCCGGGATTTTGAACGGGACGACCAATTATATTTTGAGCGAAATGATCCACCATGGAAAGGATTTTGAGCAGGCGTTGAAGGACGCTCAGGAAAAGGGCTATGCGGAGCGCAATCCTGCAGCGGACGTGGAAGGGCACGACGCTTGCCGGAAGATTGCAATTTTGGCGTCCATCGCCTGGGGAAAATTTGTGGATTATAACAACATCCCTACCGAGGGCATCTGTGATATCACGCTGGACGACGTGCAGTATGCGGAAAAGCTCGATTCGGTCATCAAGCTGATAGGGTATGCCAGCATCAACAAAGCGGGGAAAATCTATGCGCGGGTCAGTCCGATGCTGGTGAGCCGCCAATCGCCTCTGGCGGGCGTGGACGATGTGTATAACGCAATCGTCATCACGGGCGATGCGCTGGGGAAATCCATGTTCTACGGAAGGGGCGCGGGCAAGCTTCCCACAGCCAGCGCGGTCGTGGCGGACATGATCGATTGTGTGAAACACTTGAAAGCGCCAAAGCGGTGTACCGTATGGAAGCGGTGCGGCGATGATATGATGCTGCCGTGCGAAGAAAAGGAAACCGCGATGTTTGTCAGGACTGCCAGTTCCAAAGAGGCGGTTTTGGCGGTATTCCCGGAAGCGCAGATTGTGGACGGCGTAAAGGCGGGCGAGATTGGCTTTGTGACGCCCGTGCTGCCGGAAGGCGCGCTGGACGCGCGGCTGGAGCGGCTAGAGGGAATTGCCGCGCGGCTGCGGGTGTTGGAGATAGAATGATTCGCGTCAGGGTACCGGCAACCAGCGCAAACATGGGCGCCGGGTTTGATACGCTCGGCATTGCGCTGGGGCTGTATAATTATATCAGCGTTGAAGAGACGGCACAGGGTGTGCAGATTATCAATAAAAATGCGGGAGGATACATCCCCGATGGGGAAAACAACCTGATTTACAGGGCCATGCAGCGGGTTTTCCGGGAGGTGGGCCATGCCCGGCAGGGGCTGAAAATCATCCAGAACAGCCAAATCCCCATGACGCGCGGACTGGGCAGCAGCAGCGCCTGTATCATCGGCGGGATGCTGGCGGCGAACGTGCTGTCGGGGCGGAAGCTGGAGTATTCTGACATCCTGGATTTGGCCGTGGAAATGGAGGGGCACCCGGACAATGCGGCGCCGGCGTTATACGGCGGATTTTGCATTTCTGCCGTCACCGGCGGGAAAACGGCATGTAAGAGCATCAAGGTGGATTCCAAAATGAAATATGCGGTGATGGTCCCGGATTTTTTCGTTGCCACGAAAAAATCCCGCGGGACGCTGCCGCAGCGGGTGCCTATCAAAGATGCAGCGTTTAATATTTCCCATGCGGCGCTGTTCACGGCGGCCATGATGACAGGCGATATCGGCCTGCTGCGCACGGGCGTGATGGATCGGCTGCACCAACAGTACCGGAAAGCATATATTGAAGATATGGATACTATTTTTGAAAAAAGTTATGAATTTGGGGCAAAGGCAACCTATTTGAGCGGCTCCGGGCCCACCATCCTATCCATATTGGACGGCGGCTATCAGGAATTTTCAAATAAGATGCGCCAGTTCTTTGCAGGGAGCGCGCAGGCATGGAGCTGCAGGATTCTCCCGGTGGATAACATCGGCGCGGTTGTAAAAAGCAATATTTAGGAGGTTTGAATATGGGGTTAATTGTGCAGAAATACGGCGGCTCGTCCGTGCGGGACGCGGAACGGGTCATGAATGTGGCCAACAGGATTGTGGAGGCGTATGACGCCGGGAATGACGTAATTGTCGCGGTGTCCGCCCAGGGCGATACCACGGACGATTTGATTGCAAAAGCGGAGGAGATCAATCCCAACGCTTCCAAGCGGGAGATGGATATGCTGCTGTCCTCCGGGGAGCAAATTTCCATTGCGCTTTTAGCGATGGCGATTGAGAAGATCGGCCGGCCGGTGGTGTCCCTGACAGGATGGCAGGTGGGCATCCAGACCGACAGCCGCTATTCCGCCGCCCGTATCAAGCATGTGAATTCGGAGCGGATCCGCAGCGAGCTGGATAAGAGAAGGATTGTGATCGTGGCGGGTTTCCAGGGCATCAATAAATTCGGCGATATCACGACCCTGGGGCGCGGCGGCTCGGATACGTCGGCAGTGGCGCTGGCAGCGGCGCTGGGCGCGGAGGTCTGCGAAATTTACACGGACGTGGACGGCGTTTATACGGCGGACCCGCGCATTGTGAAGGATGCATATAAATTGGATGATATCTCCTACGATGAAATGCTGGAGCTGGCGTCCTTGGGTGCGAACGTGCTGCATAACCGGTCTGTGGAGATGGCGAAGAAATACCATGTGAAGCTGGCGGTAAAATCCAGTTTGCGCAGGGTTGAAGGGACATATGTGAAGGAGGTAAACCAAGTGGAAAAAATGCTGGTCAGAGGGGTAACAAGGGACAACGACTGCGCGTGGATCGCGCTTTGCGGTGTGGAGGATACGCCGGGGAAGGCGTTTGAAATCTTTTCCCTGCTTTCCCAGAAAAACATCAGCGTTGATCTGATTATACAATCCATCGGGAACGGGGTGAAGAAGGATATCAGCTTTACGGTGACGGAGGGCGATCTGCCGGTTGCATTGCAGATCCTGGAGGATAACAAGAATATTGTGAACATGGACGACATCAAATGGACAAAGGATGTTTCCAAGGTATCCATTGTCGGCGCGGGCATGGTGAATAATGCGGGCGTAGCGACGACTATGTTTGAAGCCCTGTATGACGCCCACATCAACATCAGCATGATTGCCACCTCGGAAATCAAGATTTCCGTGCTGGTTGACCAGAAGGATGCGGAGCGGGCCGTTGTTGCGATCCATGACAAATTCATGCTGAAATAAAAGAGGGGCGCCGTCATGGAGGATAAAATCATCGGCAGGAACCCGGTGGCGGAGGCGCTCCGCGCCGGACGGGAGATTGAGAAAATACTTGTCAAAAAGGGCGGGTATGAGGGCTCTATTGTCCCGATTATCAAAAAAGCGAAAGACCGCGGGATCATCATACAGGAAGTGGAAAAACAAAAGCTGGACAAAATAGCGGAGCATGGCAGCCATCAGGGGATTATCGCTTTTGCGGCGGTGCATGAATATGCAACGGTGCAGGAAATACTCGCCGGATGCAGGGAACGGGGGAAAGCGCCGTTTCTGATTATCTGCGACAAAATTACAGACCCGCACAATTTGGGATCGATTCTCCGGACGGCAAACTGCGCCGGCGCCGACGGGGTGATTATCCCCAAACGGGGCGGCGTGGGACTGAACGCGGTCGTGGCGAAAACTTCCGCCGGCGCAGTTGAGTATACGCCGGTGGCCAGGGTGGCAAATATTGCGCAGACCATTGACTGGCTGAAGGAACAGAACGTTTGGACGGCGTGCGCCGATATGGCGGGTACATCCATGTACCAGACGGATTTGACGGGCGCAATTGCCCTTGTGATTGGCAGCGAAGGCGCGGGCGTCAGCCGCCTGGTCCGGGAGAAATGCGATTTTACGGTACAGATCCCGATGTTTGGGGAAATCAATTCCCTGAATGCCTCTGTGGCGGCGGCGGTGCTGATGTATGAGGTCACCCGGCAGAACCAAATAAAAAACAGCGAAAAAGGACGTATTTAAAAGAAAAAAGGCGTATGCGGCATGATTTGAGCCGTATTTTGCCCGGACAAAAGAAGATATTTGTATTTTAAGCTGGATTTTTTGGAATGTTCGTATTATTATAAAGTGAAACCATAGGTGCAATCCTGCTGATTGCACCGATTTTATTGAGCAAATACGCGGGTTTGAAAGGATGGAATAGATGAAAGCGGTAGTGACGGTTGTGGGAAAAGACAAGGTGGGCATCATCGCGAAGGTGAGCACGGTGCTGTATGAGAATGGCGTGAACATTCTGGATATTTCCCAGACGATTATGCAGGACATGTTTACGATGATTATGCTGGTGGAGATGTCCGGGAAAACCACCGGGGCGATTTCCGAAAAGCTGGAAGATATTGCCCGGGAGATGGGGCTTTCCATCCATTTGCAGAACCAGGAGCTGTTTGAATCTATGCACCGCATATGAGGAGGCTGTTATGATCAACCCTTTTGAGATTATAGAAACAATCGACATGATTGACAAGGAAAATCTGGACATCCGCACGATTACCATGGGGATCAGCCTGAAAAACTGCACAGACCCGGATGTGGACCGCGCCTGCGAAAAGATTTATAATAAAATCACCGATTATGCGCAGGATTTGGTGAAAACGGGGCAGGATATTGAGGAGCAGTATGGGATCCCGATTATCAATAAACGGATTTCCGTGACGCCGGTTGCAACAGTGGTGGATGCGCTGGAGGAACAAACTGTTGAAAACTGCGTTAAGATTGCAAAAACGCTGGACCGGGCGGCAAAGACTGTCGGTGTGAACTTTATCGGCGGCTACAGCGCCCTGGTGCATAAGGGCATGACGGCCGGGGAACAGGTATTGATTGAATCCATCCCGGAGGCGCTGTCCGCTACGGAGCTGGTCTGCTCCAGCGTCAACGTGGGGACCACCCGCGCCGGAATCAATATGGACGCGGTGGCGCGGATGGGGGAAATCATCAAAAAGGCCGCGCTTCTGACAAAGGACTCCGGCGGCTTCGCCTGCGCGAAACTGGTGGTGTTTGCGAATGCCGTGGAGGACAATCCATTCATGGCGGGCGCGTTCCATGGCGAAGGCGAGGGCGACTGTGTGATTAACGTAGGCGTCAGCGGGCCGGGGGTTGTGAAGTGCGCGCTGGAGAAGGTCCGGGGCGAGCCCTTTGGCATTGTGGCGGAGACCATTAAGAAAACCGCGTTTAAGATTACGCGGATGGGGCAGCTGGTGGCGCAGGAGGCGTCGAGACGGCTGCAGGTGCCCTTTGGGATTGTGGATTTATCGCTGGCGCCGACGCCTGCCGTCGGGGACAGCGTTGCATATATATTAGAAGAGATGGGCCTGGAAAAGTGCGGTACGCATGGGACGACTGCCGCGCTGGCACTGCTGAATGACGCGGTGAAAAAAGGCGGCGTGATGGCGTCCTCCTATGTGGGCGGATTGTCGGGCGCGTTTATCCCCGTCAGCGAAGACGCGGGGATGATCGAGGCGGCAAAGCTGGGCGCGCTTTCCCTGGAAAAGCTGGAGGCGATGACCTGCGTCTGCTCCGTGGGCCTGGACATGATTGTGGTTCCGGGGGATACGCCTGCGGCGACGATTTCCGCAATTATTGCGGACGAAGCGGCTATCGGCATGGTGAATTCCAAGACCACAGCGGTGCGGATTATCCCTGCGCCGGGGAAAAAAGTGGGCGAGACGGTGGAATTCGGCGGCCTGCTGGGAACAGGGCCGGTGATGCCCGTCAACACTTATGGCAGTTCGGACTTTATCAGCCGCGGCGGCAGGATTCCCGCCCCGCTGCAAAGCTTGAAAAATTAGTTCTTTCTAAGGGGATGTTATAGATGGAAGAAATCATCCAGCAAATCATTGACATAGAGAAAAAAGCCCAGGAGCTTGTAAAAGCGGCTGAGGAGCAAAAAGAACATTTCTCAGAGAATATGGGCAAGGACATTGACAGCCTCCGCCGGGAGATTG
>DVND01000094.1 GCA_018714645.1 Candidatus Avimonoglobus intestinipullorum | reverse complement strand
ATACGCAGTATACTCATCCTGCACCATATCGGGAATTAGCGCAGTTTGGTAGCGCGCTTCGTTCGGGACGAAGAGGCCGCAGGTTCAAATCCTGTATTCCCGACCATCAAAAAAGGATTGCTATTCATATTGATTGAATAGCAGTCTTTTTTATGTCCTGTTATCGGCTTTATAATGGGGTTCCATCAATATCTGTCCGGGTATTGGGGCATGACCGGCCTATCGGTGCAGAATGGCAAAGCATTGCCGTAGATGTGGCGAACTCAAAATGCCGGATTGTGGTGGAGAACCGTTGGATAGGATGAATGAGGAAAAAGCAGGAGAAAAAAGGAGGGGAAATAGCAATGTGGATTGTATATGCAGTATTGTCCGCAGTATTTGCGGCGGCCACGTCCATACTGGCGAAGCTGGGCTTAAACGGCGTCAATTCCAATCTGGCGACGGCGATCCGGACGGTGGTGATTCTATTGATGGCGTGGGGCATTGTGTTCTACACGGGGCGGCAGACGGAGCTTGCGGCGCTTTCCAGGAAGAATTGGGTGTTTCTGATTGCTTCGGGCGTGGCGACGGGGCTGTCCTGGCTGTTCTATTTTAAGGCGCTGCAGATGGGGGATGCGTCCAAGGTGGCGCCCATTGACAAATGCAGCATTGTGTTCACCCTGTTGATGGCATATTTTATCCTGCACGAGGAAATTAAAATCAGGGGCTGGATCGGGCTTGGCTGCATCACGGTGGGGACGCTGCTGCTTTTATGAAAAAAAGAGGGGAAGCCCCCCTCTTTTTTATGTGTGTTCCCCTGATAATTTTGCGCTCTGGTCTGCGGTGATCAGAGCATCAATGAGTTCATCCAATGCGCCGTTTAATACCTGTTCCAGCTTATACAGCGTCAGATTGATGCGGTGGTCCGTGACGCGCCCCTGGGGGAAATTATATGTCCGGATCCGCTCGCTGCGGTCGCCGGAGCCCACCTGGGATTTGCGCTCATCCGCGATTTCCTTATGCCGCTGCTCCTCCATGGCCTCGTATATGCGGGAACGCAGGATTTTCATGGCCTTATCCTTGTTTTTGTGCTGGGATTTTTCATCCTGGCAGGAGACCACAATCCCGGTGGGGAGATGGGTAATGCGCACGGCGGAGTCGGTGGTGTTGACACACTGCCCGCCCGGGCCGCCGGCGCGGAACACGTCGATGCGCAGATCGTTTTGATTGATTTCCACCTCCACGTCCTCCACCTCGGGCAGCACTGCTACGGTGACGGCAGAGGTGTGGATGCGTCCGCCGGATTCGGTGCTGGGCACGCGCTGGACGCGGTGCACGCCGCTTTCAAATTTCAGGCGGGAATAGGCCCCGTGGCCTTCGATGGAGAAGCACACTTCCTTATAGCCGCCGATATCTGTGGGGTTGGAATTTAAAATGTCAATTTTCCAGCGCTTTGTTTCTGCGTACATGCTGTACATGCGCATCAGGTCGGCGGCGAACAGCGCCGCTTCGTCGCCGCCCGTTCCGCCGCGGATTTCCATGATGACGTTTTTGTCATCATTGGGGTCTTTGGGCAGCAGCAGGATTTTCAGCTCCTGGGATACCGTTTCCAGCGTTTCCTCCGCCTCGGAAAGCTCCTCTTTGATCAGCTCCTCCATTTCCTGGTCTTCACCCGCGGCCAGCAGCTCTTTATCGTCCGCGATGGTCTGCTTTGCTTTTTTGTATTCCCTGTATTTATCAATGATGGGGGACAGGTCGGAATGTTCCTTGCAGTATTTGCGAAAGGACGCCTGATCCTGGATAACCTCCGGGTCGCTGATTTTCTCGGACAGGTATAAAAACCGTTCCTCCAATGCTTCTAATTTATCGAACACAACCTTCACGCTCCTTATTCATCTGTTTATTGTACCGTATTTTAGTGATACTGTCAACATTTGCGGCGATATATGCAGGAAAATACTGCGAATTTTTTGAGGGAATTGTATTGTGCTTTGTGTGAAAATACGGTATAATAAATGGTATCATGCGATTGGTATAGGATGGAGGCGGGACCATGTTTCACATCGTGTTGGTGGAGCCGGAAATTCCCCAGAACACGGGGAATATTGCACGCACCTGCGCGGCAACGGGCGCGCGGCTGCACATTGTAAAGCCCATGGGCTTTGAAATCGACGATAAAAAACTCAAGCGCGCCGGGTTGGACTATTGGCATTTGCTGGGCGTTACCTATTACGAAAATTTGGACGAATTTTTTGAAAAAACTGCCGGCGGGAGGTATTTTTATTCCACCACAAAAGCCCCCGCCACTTATGCGGAGGCGGAATTCCGCGATGGGGATTACATCCTGTTCGGCAAGGAGACAAAGGGCCTGCCGGAGGAATTATTATACAAAAACAGGGAAAACTGTATCAGGATCCCGATGGTTGCGAAGGCGCGGAGCCTGAACCTGTCCAACGCTGTGGCAATTGTGGTATATGAGGCCCTGCGGCAGACGGGGTTCCGGATGTTAAAGGCCGGCGGGAACCTGACAAAATTCAGTTGGTAAAGGAGAAGCTTATGGCGAACGTGAAAATTTTTGTGGACACCAGCGCGGATATGCCGGAAGAGCTGCAAAAGCAGTATGACATCGGTATGATCAACTTTTTGAGCGTCTTTGGGGAGACCACCTATGTGGCAGGAGAAGCGCTTTCGAACGCGGAATTTTATAAAAAGCTCAGCGAAGCGCCGGAGTTGCCCAAAACAGCCCAGACGCCGTACCTGGACATGTATGACATCTTAAATGCGACGGCACAGGACTATGACACCGTGGTTTATTTTACAATTTCCTCTAAGGGGAGCGGGCAGTACCACACCGCCACGCGGGTGGCGGAGGAAATCATGGAGCAGAATCCGGATGCGGACGTCCGCATTTTTGACACCATGAAATATTCCCTCTACATCGCGGCGGCGGCGGTCTATGCGCGCAAATTATTGGATGAGGGCATGGATATTGATGCCGTTTTGGAGCGGTGCCGCGCATACCTGGAAAGCTGGGAGGTCTATATCTTGGTGGACTCCCTGGAATTCCTCCAAAAGGGCGGGCGGATCAAGAAATCTACGGCGGTCATCGGGACGCTTTTAGACATCCGGCCGGTGCTGACCATCCGGGACGGATTGATTGACTCCATCGAGAGAAT
>DVND01000093.1 GCA_018714645.1 Candidatus Avimonoglobus intestinipullorum | reverse complement strand
TATGCAGATTTTGAAAGAAGTTGGATTTATTTCGTAAATCAGGGTTACATAAAACCAAAACATGCATATATTATAAAAGATAAAGCTTTATCAATTTTATCAGAACCGGCGTTCTGGTGAGAAAACAGAAGTAGAGCCTTCGTTCTGTTGACAAGTAAAAAGAACCCCCTAAAATCAACCTTTAAACCGCTTTTACCGCGTGCAATAAGCGCCCTTTGGGGCGCTTATTGTTTTTTTGCCCTGCGTGTGCTATAATAGAACAAAAAAAGGGGGTGGTGTTTATATGGAACACATCGAGCATTCGATCCAGCCGGTATATGACGCACATTCCCGCGTGCTTTTGCTGGGGACGATGCCGTCGCCCAAGTCGCGGGAATATGGGTTTTTTTACGGACATCCCCAAAACCGGTTCTGGCGGGTGTTGGCGGCGGTTTTGGAAGAACCGCTGCCGCATACGAACGAGGAAAAGCGCGCGCTGCTTCTGCGGCGGCATGTCGCTTTGTGGGACGTGCTGGCCGCCTGCGATATCGAGGGCGCGCAGGACGCCAGCATCAAAAACCCCGTCCCCAATGATTTCACAGCGTTGCTGGGTGAAGCGGATATCCGTGCTGTGTTTACCACGGGGGGGACGGCGTTCCGGCTGTACCAAAAGCTTGTGTACCCCCATACGCGCCTTGCGGCGGTACGGCTGCCCTCCACCAGCCCGGCCAATTGCAGCGTCGGGCTGGAAGCGCTGACAGCGCAGTACGCGGCGATTTTGCAATACCTTTGAGCATGCCTGCCCCCACAGATGCATATACTGCAGATAAGGGGGGGAACGGTATGCGCATGAGCGAGTTGCGCCCGGGGCAGCGGGCGGTGCTGGCGGCGATGGGGCAGGGGAGCCCTGTGCTGGAACGGCTGCGGTATATGGGGTTTTCCGACGGCGCGCAGGTGGAACTGGCGCACGTTAATTTCGGAAAAACATTGGCGGCGTTTATCATAGACGACAGTATTATCGCCCTGCGGCCGGAGGACTGCAGGCGGATCGAGGTTGTACCGCTGTGAAAAACGGAGGGCGGCTTTTCATTGGCTGTTGCTCATAATTGCCAGGAGGTCGTCCAGGCATTCGTTGATATAAGCCTTTGTGTCCTGATAATAAGAGACGGTGACGCCGGCGGGCTGGACGCCGGTCTGCACAGAAATAGTACAGGCGTCATCGCCGGGCAGGAGGATGGGTGGCAAGCCGTCGTTTTGAAAAGAAATGCTTTCGCCCGCCCGGAGCGGCTTGTCCAGAAAGATGTCCGCCCGGGACTCCTTATAGGGCGTGTAGGCGGCGCCGCAGCCCCCAATTTCCAACTGGGTTTCGACGGCGGCAGCCTCCCGCCAGCCCACGTAATGGATATCCCACGCGGTTTGGCGGCAGATTGCAAGCAGCCTGCCGTTTTTTTGCATTGCTTTGGAAAAGGGCATAAAATCCAGCGGCATGCCGTCCTGGTCATAAAAAACGAAGATCCCGTCACTGCTGCCTATGTATTTTTTAGAAACGGAAAAAGAGGTGCCGGCGGGGATGTAGAGCGGGTATTTTTCATAAACCGCGCCTGTCCCGCCAAACAGGTTTTTCCCGCGGCAGACCAGGGGGATGTGGTATTTCCCAAACTGCCTGCTTTTTTTGTCTGTGACAAGCGTTCCAACGTGCTGTATCCCACATTGCGCGGCATCCGGCGCAATGCTGTTGCCGCGGATGGTATAGTCGATGAGCGCCGTCTCTTTGATATGGTCAGACAGGGTGATAAAATTGGCCGTCCTGGTTTTTTGGATGAGGTATTTTCCCAGCCTTTCGGCAGGGATATGGTATGTATCTGTTTTCAATACACGTTTTGCCATGATGATTACTCCTTTAAATGGTATATAGAGGTGATATAAAATCAATTGCGCGCAATGGTTGTATCATTATGATAACATACGAACATATGTTTGTCAATACGGTGATGGAAAAATTTGAAAAAATTGTGAAATGGGAAGCGCTTGACAGATTATGAGAAAAATAGTATACTTATTCATGTTAAAAGGGAGATGCGTATGCCGAAATTTTTTACGACCAATATAGAGGGAGACCGGATCGTTATTGATTCGGAGGATGTTGCCCACATCAAACGGGTGCTGCGCCTGGACTGCGGCAGCAGGATCACGGTTTGCGATGGGAAAGGCGTTGATTATGCCGCCCAGATTGTGGAGATGGGCGAAGGGAAAATCGTATGCCGCGTGCTGGAGCGCCATGCGGCGCAAACGGAGCCGGAACTGAAGGTGACGTTGTTCCAGGCGCTGCCGAAAGCGGCAAAAATGGAATATATCATCCAAAAGACCACGGAATTGGGGATTTCAAAAATTGTCCCCTGTGTGCTGCGCCGCTGCGTAGTAAGGCTGGACGGGAAAAAGGCGGAAGAGAAAAAGACCGCCCGGTGGCAGAAAATTGCCCAGGAGGCGGCGAAGCAGTCCGGCCGGGGGATCGTGCCGGAGGTGGCGGAACCGGTCTCTTTTGCACAGGCGCTGGAGATGATGCAGGAGGCTGATATTTGCTTTGCGCCCTATGAATGTGAGGAGCAGACGACCCTGAAGCAGACGCTGGCCGCCGCGGAACAGCCGAAAACGGTCAGTTTCATGATTGGGCCGGAGGGCGGTTTTGACCCGGAGGAGGCTGCGCAGCTGAAAGGCTGCGGCGTCACGACGGTGACGTTGGGCAGGCGCATTTTGCGGACGGAGACGGCCGGGGAGGCGGTGCTTGCCATGGTGATGTATGAGCTGGGGGATATCAATGCATCATGGGAAAGTGGAATAACGGAATAAAGCAAGCTGCATTTTCGCAAGCGGGAAATGCAGTTTTATATTGATGGAATGGAGCGAAGGGATGCTGGAGCGTTTTTATCCGGACTACAAATACAAGGCTGTTCAGGACATTGCGGCGGGATTCTTTAAAGAGCGGGGCATCCGTTATGCCGTGCTGGACATTGACAATACGCTGGTGCCCTATACCGTCCCGGAGCCGACGCAGGCGGCGCTGGAGTTTTTGGAACGCCTGCGGGGGGAAGGGGTGCAATTTTGCTTTGTTTCGAATAACCGCGCGGAGCGGGTGCAGCTTTTCAATCAAACCATCGGCGCGTGGTACTGTGCGCGGGCAAAAAAGCCCTTGCGGGTCGGGATTGGGAAAGCGCTGGCCCATTTCGGGGCAAAACCGGAGGAAACGGTCCTGATCGGCGACCAGATTTTCACCGACGTATGGGGCGGCCGCCGGGCCGGCCTGATGACGGTTCTGGTGGAGCCGATCGAGGAGAAGGAGACGCTGTTTTTCCGGTTCAAGCGGCGTTTGGAAAAAATTGTGCTGAACCGGTATGAATCTACGAAAGAGGCGGCAAATCATGTTTGAAATCAATGGCCATACGAAGCAATTGGCGATCATCGGCGACCCGGTGGAGCATAGCTTTTCCCCGCAGATGCATAATTACATTTCGGAACGGATGGGGAACAACTATGTCTATACGGCGCTGGAGGTGAAGCCGGAGCATCTGGGCGACGCGGTGCGGGGCTTCCGCGCCATGAATTTTGCGGGGATGAACATCACCGCGCCCCATAAGTTTGAGGTAATGCAGTATATGGACGAAATTTCGGAGCAGGCGCGGCAGTTTGGCTCTGTTAATACCTGCGTGAACCGCGGCGGAAGGCTGTACGGGTATAACACCGATGCCCATGGGTTTTATAAGTCGCTTTTGCGGGAGGGGATTGCGGTCAAAGGCAAGGATATCCTGATCGTCGGCGCAGGCGGCGCCACGCAGCCTGTGGCGGTGTTGTTCGCGCTGGAGGGCGCAAAGAGCATTACCATCATGAACCGGACTCTGGTAAACGCCCAGCGGCTGGCGGCGTATGTACAAAAAACGGTGGGATACACCGTTTCAGTCCAGCCGGCGCTCCCACGGTATGATTTGATGATCAACACCACGTCTGTGGGGATGTCGCCGAATGTGGAGGGCTGCCCGCTGGCGGATTTTTCGTTTGTGGATGAAAATACCGCGGCGGCGGATATGATTTATAATCCGGAGGAAACGGTTTTCCTGCGCCGGGCCAGGGAGCACGGGGCATGGAAAACGGTCAATGGGCTGGGGATGCTGATTTACCAGGGGATGATCGCCTATGAGCTGTTCACCGGGACAACGCTGCCCGACGGCATGTATGACGACATTGCAAGAGAGGTTTTTGGGAAATGAAAAATATCGTCCTGACGGGGTTTATGGCTTCGGGAAAGACAGTGATCGGAACGGCGCTGGCGGAGTTAACGGGGTTTTCCTTTATCGATACGGACGTGCTGATCGAAATGGAAGCGGGGCTTACGGCAAACGAAATTTTTGCGCAGTATGGGGAAACGCGTTTCAGGGATTTGGAGGCCGGCGTGATCCGAAAAGCGGGAAAACAGGAAAACGCCGTCATTGCCACGGGCGGCGGCGCAGTCCTGCGGCCGGAAAATATTGCAGTTTTACGTGAAAATGGCATCGTTGTCAATTTGGAGCCGACAGAGGAAACCATCAAAGCGCGGATGGACCAGGCGGCCAAAACGCGGCCGCTGATGCAGGGGCAGGATTTGGAGCAGGTGCTGGAGCGGTTCCGCGCGCGGAAGCCGTTTTATGCAAACTGTGATTACCAATTGTGTGTCACAAACGGAAAAAGCCCGTCGGATTATGCAAAAGAAATTGTAGAAATGCTTGACTTTCCGATTAAAATCAAGTAAAATAAAGTGTAAGGGTGATTTTTTTATGACGATTACAAGAGAAGCGGATTATGCGCTGCGGATTACGGCGTTGTTGTCCAAGGCGGGAAAACTGGTGGATGCGAAGGAAATCGCCGAGCAGAGCTTGGTCCCATATCGGTTTACGTTGAAAATTTTGAGAAAACTGGTGCAGGCCGGCGTTGCAAAATCGTATCGCGGCGTAAACGGTGGGTATATTATAGACCGGCTGCCGGAAGAGGTCACATTAAAAGAGATTATTGAAATTATAGATGGGCCCATTGCTGTGAACCGCTGTATTGCAGAGCCTGAAATTTGTAAGAACGCGGGGTTCTGCCAGATACAAAAGCAGCTGCTGAAGGCGCAGGAGGCGTTTTCAGACGAGCTTTCCAGCAAATCGTTTAAAGAAATACTGGAAGCCTGATTTTACATATGCTATTCTTTGAAATAGCAGCATGCCCCCGTAGTTAAATGGATATAACAAACCCCTCCTAAGGGTTAGTTATCAGTTCGATTCTGGTCGGGGGTGCCAGTCGCGGCGAGCCTTTTGGTTCGCCGTGTTTTTATGCAAAAACACGGTTTCGCTTTATCGGCTGCCGCTCCTTCTTCGCAAAAGGTCACGTTCGCGCCGGCTATTCGCTTGTAAACGCGCTTATAACGCCTTCGGCGCATTATCAACCTTTTGCGATTAAGCACCTGCGGCGCGAGGTATCATTTTTGGACAGTTGAGCCACAACGGAGTAAGCTTTGCTTGCTCTGTTTTTTTCTCCATTCCAAAATCTCCTCGGGGATGCCTGTGTCCAGGATGCTCATGCTGTCCGCAATCTGCTCCGGTTTGGAGCCGCCGATGATGGGCAGCACCGGGAACGTCCGGTTACAGAGCAGATATCCCAGCGCCAGGGCGGACAGGGAGATCCCCGTTTTTTGGGAAATCTGTTTTAAGCGCCTGTAGCGGGCGACGTTGTCCGGCGTGTTGTAGCGGCCGTCCGCCTTTTCACTCAGGGTATTTTTATCGTACTTTTCAAAAAAACCTTTCGCTTGGGAGGAAAATGCAAAAACGGGCAGTTTGGAAGCGGCATAGAACGTCTCTTCGGCTGTGTCCATTTGTACGAGGGTGTCGTCGGCGATATGATGGCATACAGCCAGGGACCATTGGATCTGGCTGGCGGCAAACGGGCGTTTGCCGCTTTTTGCGGCGTAGGCATTGGCCTCCCGCAGGCGCTTTGCAGTCCAGTTGGACGCGCCGTAGGACAGGATTTTCCCCTGTTTCACCAGCCCGTCAAGGGTATCGATGATCTCTTCCACGGGCTTTGACACATCATCCCGGTGCAGCCAGAGAATATCGATGTAATCTGTACCAAGCTGTAAAAGCCCCGTATCGACATCGGCCGTAATCTCCGCCCTGTCCAGGCGGCCTTGATGCATATCGTCCAGCGGCGGATGGCCCGCTTTTGAGGAAATGACAATTTTATGCCGCAGGCCGCGCTCCTTGACATAGGCACCCACGGTACGTTCGCTGGCGCCGTCGCCCCCGGGGAACCATGCCCCGTATACACGCGCCGTGTCCAGCACATTGCCGCCGCGCTCGGTGTACGCATCCATCATGCGGAAGGAATCCTCCCGGGAACGCGTGGTGCCAAAGTAATCTGTCCCCAGAACCACCTGAGACAGCTCTATGGGGATGTTTTGAAACGGTATATATTGCATAAGCGTACTCCTTTGCTCAGTTTGCCATTAGTATATACCGAATTGCAAAAGAACGCAATAAAATATGGAAAATTTAATGAAAAAAGCTTGACAATTATATTCTACAATGGTAGAATATAATAAACTACAAGCGTAGAATGGAGGTGGAGGGAATGATTACAATTGGCGAATCGGAGCTTGAAATCATGAAGGTGCTGTGGGGCGCAAAGGGCCCCATGACTTCCAGCGCCATCAGCAGCGCCGTGGCGGAGCGGAATTGGAAAAAAACCACCATTGCAACATTTCTCGCAAGGCTTGTGGAAAAAGGTGCAATTTCTGCTGAAAAACAGGGGAAATTATATTATTATACGCCGCTGATCACGGCGAAGGAATATCGCCGGGCGCAGACGAAAAATCTCATTATGCGCCTGTATAACGGCTCGGCAAAGGATTTTGCGGTTTCATTTTTTGAAGAGCAGAAGCTGTCTGACGCTGACATGAAGGAGCTACGGGCGATTTTTGAAGAAAAGGGGGAATAACCGATGCTGGAGCAGGTTTTTATGGCGCTGCTTATTTCTTCCTGCGTTGGGACGGCGCTGGCTGTACTTTTAATGGTATTCCGGCCGCTCACGAAAAGGTATTTTTCAAGCAATTGGCAGTATTATATGTGGCTTATGGTCTTATTTGTGATGGTTCTGCCCGTGCGGTTTGCGGCGCCGGTTCCGACGCGGCAGCCGCAGGCGCCGACGATGCCGCAGGCTGCGCGGGACGTGCAGCCGGGAGCCATTGAGCAGACGCCGGTTCAATATGCGGAACCGGCCGCTGAAAAAACGGTGGGGCAAGCAGAGGTGCAAAACCCCTTGAGACCATTGAAAGCTGTTACGGAACATGGAGGCAATAAAATAGCATTGGTTTGGCTCGCGGGGGCACTCCTCCTGCTTTTTACAAAAAACATCCGGTATATCCTCTTTTTACGGACGGTCCGCCGTACTTCCGAGCCTGTTTCCTGCCCGGAGCTTGCGGCGTTTACAGATAAAAAGGTGATAACGAGGGTCAGCAGCGCAATATGCGCACCGCTGATGACCGGCATTTTCAAGCCGACGCTGCTGTTTCCTAAAATTGAACTGACAGCCGAACAGCTGCATGCTGTCCTGGCGCATGAAATGACGCATTTTAAACGGAAGGATCTTTTATACAAATGGTTTGCGCTGGTTGTGAAGTGCATACATTGGTTTAACCCTGCCGTTTATTTTATAAACAGGCAAATCAATATGGAATGTGAAATTTCGTGCGATTTAGCGGTTGTGGCACAGATGGATAAGAGGGAAGAAATCGGATATATGAACACAATCCTGACCCTGCTGTCCGCCGGCAATGCAAAGACAATCCCGCTGACGACCGGAATGACAGGGAAAAAGGATATGTTGAAAAGGAGGTTTATGATGATTAAGAACAGAATGGCTATCAGTAGGATCAGGCAGGTGGTTTCCGCCGTTTTGGCGGCGACGGTTTTGCTCACGACGGTGTTTGTAAGCGGCGTACTGGCGAACAGCATCCTTGGGGAACAATATGACATTGAAGTGTCCGTCCATGGTACGAAAGCCGCGCTGGAAAACAAACCGTTCATTGCACAGAACACGGTATACCTGCCTTTAAGGGAAATGCTGAACCTGGAAGGTATTGCCGACGGGGACATTACCTATGACAATGGATATATACAATTTTTCGTCCGCTCGGAAACGCCGATAGAATACCGCGGCGATATATATGATTTTTGGGTGAACAGGGTGCAGATTGGCAGCGTATATGCCTACATCGGCGGGCATTCGTATGGCTCCACTGAAAATACGGCGCTGTTAAGCGCGCCCGTATTGCGGGACGGGGTCACCTACGTCCCCTATGACCTGTTTGACGAAATAAGGGCGTCGAACCAGGGGGTATTCCTGGACACATTTGTAACAGCCGGGACCAATGATGATACGGTGCTGGCCGGGATGCTTTACAGGAATGATGAAATGAATTTCCAGCTTGAGTTCCCGTTAAACTGGTGTGGGAAATACCAGGTTGAAGCCGGTGAAAATGAAGTGCGCTTCATCCATACGGCCACCCGCCAAAAATATGAGGGCGCAGGCACATTATTTTATGTTTACAAGACGGATAGCAGCGATGCGGAAGCGGAAGTGAACGCCGCCATTGGAAACAGGAAAATAATCTGGCAAAATTCGCAGGATGCGTATATTTTGGGCATGCCCACAGATGTGCAATACCCCATATGGGGCGACCGCGATGAGGAGGACGCAGGGATTGCAAAAGAATATGAAGAGATGATTGCGTCTATTGCACTGATTGAACAGAGTTTTGACGTCATTGTGCGGACGGTTGGAGACGAAAACGTGGCCAATGCCGAGCAGCTCTCCTTTTCTGCGTTACAGCAGCTGCAAGAGGATGTAAATAACGGCCATTATCCGTGGCGGTTGAATTTTGCGGAGGTTTTAATGGAGTTCGTGCATCAGCAGGGTATAGGCGGCGGGGAGATCACGGCGTTCTTTGCTGAAGACGGGTTGAAAGCTACGTATATTGTGGATGGCACCGCATACACGGTCGAAGGGTTTCAGCCTATACAGCAAGACGGATACGGCATCTGGGTGATAAAAAGCATTGAACGTGCCGCGGCGGGCGAACCTGTCGGCCGGACGGGGATGATCACCGCCGGTACAGCCTTATTTAAGGATACGGCGTTCAATGAACCCATTGCGGAGCTCCATGAAAATGATTTGGTGTTTGTACTGTTCCAAAATGCGCACGGATATTATGTGCAAGTGCCCGTAATGGAGGTGCCGGCGCTGGCGGGGTATGTGCCGCTTGACGCTGTGACATTTGATGAACGCGCATTTGCGGATGCGAATTATGGCGTTTTAAAAGAGGGGGCTGTCCTTTATAACACGCCTGATATCAATGATATTTATTCCACCGATGACAGCGGCGTGATAGCAATCTTGGAAAGGACCGGCGATTGGGTCCTTTGCAACGCAACGGGCGGCATAGACCGGAAATGGGTACGGGCCGAACACATCAGTTATCAATTGGGAGAAGAATAAAAAAACAACAGAAAGGAAACTGGCGATGGAACTGATTGAAGCAATAAAAGCACGCCATTCCGTGCGCGCTTATAACGATAAAAAAATTGAGGGTACGGTAAAGGAGGAGTTGCAGGCCTTTATTGAACAGTGTAATGAGGAAAGCGGGCTGCATATGCAGCTTATTCTTGATGAGCCGAAAGCCTTTGACGGTTCGATGGCGCGCTATGGCAATTTCTCAGGTGTGAAGAACTACATTGCGCTGATTGGGAAAAAAGGCCCCGGATTGGATGAAACATGCGGCTATTATGGCGAAAAGGCTGTATTGAAGGCACAGCAACTCGGCCTTAATACCTGCTGGGTTGCAATGACATACAGTAAAGTCAAATCGGCTTATCAGATTGATACCGGGGAAAAGCTCTGCGTTGTTATTGCTGTCGGTTACGGAAAAACACAGGGGGTGCCGCACAAATCAAAATCGCGGGAAAGCGTGATGCGGGGAAACGGCAGCATTCCGGCGTGGTTTAAAGCCGGTGTTGACGCGGCGCTGCTTGCGCCTACGGCAATGAACCAGCAGAAATTTGTATTTATTCTTGATGGGGATGAAGTGTCTGCAAAGGCCGGAAGGGGTTTCTATACAAAGCTTGACCTTGGCATTGTAAAATACCATTTTGAAGCCGGGGCCGGCATCAATAATTTCAAATGGAAATAATAAAACTGTATGGAATACAGTTACAGAAAAGATAAAAAACAACACATACCATTTTTGGTATGTGTTGTTTTTTTACTGCTGCTTGAATTCTGTCCAGATGCTGTCATACAAGGTTGCCGCTTCGCCGACGTCCTTGATAAATTCAGTCTCACCCAAAATATCGGAGGGGATGTACAGCGCCTTGTTGTTTTTAAAATCATCCGATAAATAGTCATAGGACGCTTGATTCGGGCACATGTACAGGATGCTTTCGGAAATTTTTGCGCCCGTTTCCGCATCCAGGATGTAATTTAAAAATTCATGCGCGGCATCCTTGTGCGGCGCGTTCAGCGGGATGAACCAGCAATCAATGCCAAAGCCCATGCCCTCCTCCGGATAGACGACCTGCAGCTCCGGCCGCTCATTGAGCGCCGTGTTGACCTGGGAGGTAAACATATACGCAACGCTGACTTCGCCGCTGATGAGGGAATCATAGGGGTTATTGTAATCCAGATGATGGATATTCGGCTTTAATTGGAACAGCTTTTCCTTTGCTTCTTTCAGTATTGCTTCGTCTGTTTCGTTCATGGAATACCCCATGGATTTCAGCGTAATGCCGATGACGTTGCGCGCATCATCCATCATGACGATGCTGTTTGCAAGCGCCGGGTCCCACAGGTCATTATAGCCTTTGATGTCAATGGTGACCTTCGCGGGATCATAGACAATCAGCGGCGTGCCGGGGCCGTAGGGGACGGTGTAGACATTATTGGGATCGTAGTATTGGCTCAGATATACGGGATCGAGGTTGTCATAATTCGGGATTTTGCTCTTATCCAGCTCGGACAGCAACCCCCGCTTGGCAGCGATATCGATGATGTAATCGGAGCCGATCACGACGTCGTACTGCCCGCCGTTTGTGGCTTCCAGCTTGGAAAGCATTTCTTCATTGTCATTGAAATTTGCGATATTGACAGAGATCCCGGATGATTCCTGGAATGCATTCAATACATCTTCCGGAATATATCCATCCCAGGTGAGGATATTCAGCGTCTTTTGTTCGTCCTCCGTGCCGGAATTGGAACAGCCGGCCGCCAGGCCTGCAGACAGGAATACCGCAAGAAGCAATGATACGATTTTTCTCATAATACATCTCCATTCCGCCGTTTTTTACGGCATTTAGTTTCTATATAAATCCCTTTTGGAGGGAATTAACGTTGTTTTTTCGCAAACAGGTTGAACAGGATCACCGCCGCGAATGTCACAACCAGCATGACGGTGCAAAGCGCGTTCACCTCCGGCGTTACGCCCATCTTCAGCTGGGAGTATATCTTGACCGGCAGCGTGTTTGTTTCCGCCCCCGTTACGAAAAAGCTGATGATGACGTCATCCAGTGACATGGCAAAGGCGAGGAACGCGCCTGATAAAATTGAAGGGACAATCAGCGGCAGGGTGATATCCCAAAAGGACCGCAGGTCTGACGCGCCAAGATCCCGCGCCGCATCCGGAAGCGCCGCGTCAATGCCGGCCAGCGCCCCCTTCACCATCAGGAAGATATACGGCACGCAGAAGGCGCAATGGCCGATTATCAGCGTCATCATGCCGAATTTCAGCCCCAGGAAGGAAAAGACGGACAAAAACGCCATGCCCAAAATGATCTCAGGGATCATGATCGGGACAATGGAGATGTTCTCAACCAATCCCTTTAATTTAAAATTGGAACGCGCCATCCCCAACGCGCCGACCGTACCGATTACCGCGGAAATACCGCAGCTTGACACGCCCAATATCAGGCTGTTTTTTAAGGTTTCCAAAAGCGTCCTGTTTTGGAACAGCTTCTCATACCAGGCCAGCGAAAACCCGCCCCAGACCGTCGTGAGCTTGGAGGCGTTAAAGGAATACACCACCACTGTAATGACAGGCAGGTACATAATGACCAGTACAATTGCAAGATAGATGGAGGAAGGCCTCCATTTTTTCATATCAATCCCTCCAAATCGCCCGATTTCGTAATTTTTTTATAAAGCCAGAGGAGGAACAGCGTCATGGCCATCATGACGATTGCCAGCGCCGCGCCAAAGGGCAGGTTGCGGGAACGCATGAGCTGGTTTTCAATCAAATTGCCCAGCAGCATGATCTTCCCGCCGCCCATCAGGTCGGAAATGAAAAATAGCCCCACCGAAGGCACAAACACAAATACGACCCCCGACATCAGCCCCGGCAGCGTTTGATGGAACGCAATGGTCCAGAATGCCACAAACCGGTTTGCACCCAAATCCCTGGAGGCGTCAATCTGGCTCCTATCCAGCTTGAGCGCGCTGGAATAGACCGCCAGGATCATAAACGGCAGCAGCGCATACACCATGCCCAGCACCACTGCCGGCCGCGTGTACAAAAATTGCAGGGACGCGCCGCCCAAAAAGATACTGGATATCAGGCCCTGGGGCCGCAGGAGGGTGATCCATCCATAAATGCGCACCAGCGCATTGGTCCAGAAGGGGATAATCACCAGCATCATGGTAATCCGGCGGGCGGCGCCGGACAGGTTCGCCATGAAATAGCCGAAGGGATATCCGATCAAGGCGGTGAAAACCGTCGTTAAAACTGCAATCTCCAATGAGGACACGAAGGTTTTTAAATAGACCGGGTCGAGGATTTTGCGGTAGTTATCCAGCGTAAAATCCGCGTCCACGCCCCAAGTGACGTTCCGCGTCATAAAGCTCAGCGCCAATACATAAATCAAGGGCAGGACAACAAAAAAGAGGGTGAACAAGTACAGCGGGATTGCCGCCCAGGAATGCTTTTTCATAGCGTCTCCTCCTGTATATCCACCACAACTGCGCCATCCGGGTCAAAACCGGCATAGACTTTATTGCCCACCTCAAAAAAGGCGCTGCCGGACTGCGCGACCGCCGTCAGGATATTACCGCCCGGCGTTTCCAGCTTGACCTTGATGATGCCATTGGTGTAGGTATTTTCCAAAATGGTGGCCTCGATAGCAGGCTCGCAGGGTTCATACCGCATCCACAGCTTTTCGCTGCGCACGGAAAGCGTCACTTTTTTATGGGAGCGGATGGAGTACGGCGTTTGCACATGGAACAAAACGCCCTCAAAGGAGACGGCTGCATCTGTTCCCGTCTGGGAGACAACCTCTGTCTCCAGCAGATTGGACATGCCCACAAATTTTGCAACGAAGGAGGTTTTCGGTGTGTCGTATACCTCCCGCGGCGTCCCCGTCTGCTCGAATTTCCCGTCGGACATGATGTAGATACGGTCCGACATGTTCATCGCTTCCTCCTGGTCGTGGGTGATATAGATGAAAGTGATGCCCAGCTGCTGCTGGATGCGCTTCAGCTCCGACTGCAGATATTTACGGAGCTGCAAATCCAGCGCGCCCAGGGGTTCGTCCAAAAGCAGGACGCTGGGGTTATTGATCGCCGCGCGGGCGATTGCCACCCGCTGTTTCTGCCCGCCGCTCAAGGTGTCCGGCATTTTCTTCTCAAACCCGTCCAGCTTTACCAGAGAAAGCATCTCCCGCACCCGGCGCTTGCGCTCCTGTTTGGGGACGCCGCGGATTTTCAACCCGTAGGCGACATTCTTTTCCACATTCATATGCGGGAACAGGGCGTAATTCTGAAAAACGGTGTTCACGTTCCGCTTGTCAGGCGGCAGTTTGGTCACATCCTGCCCATTTAAAAAGACCGCCCCGCTGTCGGGCGCAAGCAGGCCGGAAATGATGCGCAGCATCGTGGTTTTCCCGCAGCCCGACGGCCCCAGAAAGGTGATAAATTCCCCGCGTTTTGCTGAAAAGCTGATGTCTTTTAATACATGGTTGTCTCCAAAATGCTTTTGAATATGTTCTAAACGCAATAATTCTTCTTCCATAAAGCCTCCGTTTCTAATTCAATCCCCGGGATAAAACGCGGGGATGAAGCTTTCGCTTACCGTCCCGCCCTCCTGGATAAATGCACGTTCAATCCCGATTTTGGATGCGTAATCAAGCAGCGCGCCGTAATACGCGGCGCTGACCGGGCGGTTGATTTCCGGATAGGCGCGTACATGCTCCAGGGGCGTGTATTGGTTCATAATACTGATATATATGTTGTGTTTATAGGTTTTATATAAATAATCCAATATTTTTTTTGCGTCAAACAACAGGCCCGGCAGCAGCATATGCCGGACGATGACGCCTTTTCGCATGATGCCGCGGCCGTCAAATACAGGCGGCCCGGTTTGGCGGTACATCTCCGCCAGGGCGGCTTTTGCATATTCGGCGTAGCGCGGCGCATTGGAATAGCGCACCGCATACCGGTCCGCCCAGTATTTAAAATCAGGGAGGTAAATATCCACATACCCTTCCAGCGAACGCAGCGTTTCCGGCAGCTCATACCCGCTGGTATTGTACACAACCGGAAGGCGCAGGCCGCCTTTTCTTGCAATGTCCAGCGCGTCAATAATCTGCGGGACATAGTGGGTGGGCGTGACCAGGTTGATATTCTCCGCATGCTGTTCCTGCAAAGCCAAAAAAACATCCGCCAATTCTTCCACAGAAACCTGTTTCCCGCGGTGCAGCGTGCTGATGGCATAGTTCTGGCAGAACACGCACTGCATGGTACAGTAAGAAAAAAAGACAGCCCCGGAGCCGTTTTCCCCGGAGATGGGCGGTTCCTCCCAGTGATGCAGGGCGGCGCGGGCGATTTTGATTTCCCTGCCGCTTTTACAGTATCCGGCCTGCCCGCGCAGGCGGTCTGCGCCGCAGCGCCGGGGGCAAAGCCGGCAGGGGGACAGAAGCGCTTCCCGCATGTGGCATCCCTCCAAAATCCGCGTCTGTGGACGTACGACTCCCATTATACCATAAATTGGGGATCATTTCAATGATGTTCTCATAAAAAATCCCATTGCCCTGTAGGAGTACAATACATATTGGACAGATGAATCAAAAAAGATGAAGGATAGCGTCTCATGAGGTATGATTAAGTTAGCACACATCAATATACCGAAAGGAGACAATATCCTTCATGACCAGTATAA
>DVND01000092.1 GCA_018714645.1 Candidatus Avimonoglobus intestinipullorum | reverse complement strand
ACCAGAAAACGACCTCCAAAAACCCGCGTTCCACGGTGGGAACCGTTACGGAAATTTACGACTATCTGCGCTTATTATATGCGCGGATTGGGATTCCCCATTGCCCGAAATGCGGTAAAGAGGTTTCCAGGCAGACCATCGACCAGATTGTGGACCGAGTGATGGGTTTGGAGGAAAAAACAAGAATCCAGATTCTCGCGCCGGTGGTGCGCGGGAAAAAGGGCGAGCATAAAAAAGTGTTTGAGGATGCGAAAAAAAGCGGTTACGTGCGCGTTTGCGTGGATGGCAGCCAGTATGACCTGGGCGAGGAAATTAAACTGGAAAAAAATAAAAAACACAGCATTGAAATTGTTGTGGACCGGCTGGTGATCCGGGAAGGGATCGAAAAGCGGCTGACAGATTCTCTGGAAACGGCAATCAACCTGACGGGTGACGTGGTCATGGTGGAAATTATTGACGGGGAAATAATGACGTTCAGCCAGAATTATGCCTGTGACGACTGCGGCATCAGCCTGCAGGAATTGGCACCGCGTAATTTTTCATTCAACAATCCATATGGTGCATGCTCGGAATGCGATGGGCTGGGGACGCTTTCCAAAGTCGATCCGGCGCTGATTATCGCCGATGAAAACCTGAGCCTGATTGAAGGTGCAATATACGCCAGCGGCTGGGCCGCGCCGGAGATTGAGGACAGCATGGCGCACATGTATTATACCGCTCTGGCGAAGCACTATCAGTTTGATATTCATACGCCATATAAGGATTTGCCGGAGCACATCAAACAGATCATACTATATGGCACAGGCAGCCAAAAAATCAAGGTGGATTACACCAGAAGCTATGGCAGCGGCTCGTATATGACGCCGTTCGAAGGGGTTATTACGAACCTTGAGCGCCGCTACCGTGAGACATCCTCCGACTATTCAAAAATTGAGATTGAAAAATATATTGACGAAGTGCGATGCCCCAAATGCAAGGGTGCGCGGCTCAACGATGAGGTTTTGGCGGTGACCGTCAACGGGATGAACATTTATGAGCTGACAAAGCTGTCCATTCGCGAAGAGATGCGGTTTATGGAAGAATTACAGCTGACGGAACGGGAAGAGATGATTGCGTCGCAGATTGTGAAGGAAATCAAAGCCCGGCTGCAATTCCTGCTGGATGTGGGGCTGGATTATCTGTCGCTGGCGCGTTCTTCGGGGACGCTGTCCGGCGGGGAAGCGCAGCGTATCCGCCTGGCAACGCAAATCGGTTCGGGGCTGATGGGCGTGCTGTATATTTTGGATGAGCCCAGCATTGGCCTGCACCAGCGCGACAATGACCGTCTGATTGGCACCTTGAAGCATCTGCGGGATTTGGGGAATACCGTTATTGTCGTAGAGCATGACGAGGACACCATGTATGCGGCGGATCACATTGTGGATATCGGGCCGGGAGCCGGTATCCACGGCGGCGAGGTTGTCGGACAGGGGACTGTTGCAGATTTAATAAATGCGCCGCAGTCTGTGACGGGGATGTATCTGGGCGGAAAGAAAAAAATAGAAGTTCCCAAAAAACGGCGTAAACCCACCGGCTGGCTGGAGGTCACCGGTGCGGCGGAGAATAATTTGAAAAACATCAATGTGAAATTCCCGTTGGGCGTTTTGACCTGTGTGACAGGGGTTTCCGGTTCCGGAAAGAGTTCATTGGTAAATGAAATCCTTTATAAACAGCTTGCCCATGACCTAAACCGGGCGCGGACCCATGCAGGGGCGCACAAGGCCATTAAGGGGATTGAACAGCTGGATAAAATCATTGACATCGACCAGTCTCCCATCGGGCGGACGCCCCGGTCCAATCCGGCCACTTATACGAATGTGTTCAATGATATCCGCGATGTGTTTGCCGCTACCAATGAAGCGAAAATACGGGGGTATAAGGCCGGCCGCTTCAGCTTTAACGTGAAAGGCGGGCGCTGCGAAGCTTGCGCGGGTGATGGGATTGTAAAAATTGAGATGCATTTTTTGGCGGATATTTTTGTCCCGTGCGAGGTGTGCAAGGGAAAACGCTATAACCGCGAAACGCTGGAAGTGAAGTTCAAGGGGAAAAATATTTATGAAGTGCTGGAAATGACGGTGGACGAAGCGGTGGAATTTTTCTCCAACATCCCCAAGGTGAAGCGGAAATTGGAAACGCTGCAGGAGGTCGGCTTGGGCTACGTTAAGCTGGGGCAAAGCTCCACGACGCTGTCCGGCGGGGAGGCGCAGCGCGTCAAGCTGGCGACAGAGCTATCCAAGCGCAGCACGGGCAAAACCATTTATATTTTGGACGAGCCGACGACCGGGCTCCATACGGCGGACGTGCATAAATTGATTGACGTATTGCAAAAGCTGGTAGAGGGCGGCAACAGCGTCATTGTAATTGAACACAATCTGGACGTCATCAAAACTGCCGATTATATCCTCGATTTAGGCCCGGAGGGCGGCGACGGCGGCGGACGGGTCATCGCCAAGGGCACGCCGGAGGCGGTCGCAAAAACGGAAGGTTCCTATACGGGGAAATACTTGAAAAAGGTGTTGGAATAAGTGTATGATTTAATCCTGTTCGATTTAGACGGCACATTGACAGACTCCAAAGAAGGGATTATAAACTGCGTGAATTATGCACTGTGCGCCTGCGGGCTTCCTGAACGGCCGGAAGAAGAATTGCTCTGCTTCATTGGGCCGCCGCTGATTGATTCCTTTATGGAATTTTGCGGGATGGACCGGAGACAGGCTTCCTTTGCGGTGGAAAAATACAGGGAACGGTTCCGGGATGTGGGAATCTATGAAAACCGCGTCTATCCGGGTATTGGGGAACTATTGAAAGCCTTGAAAGCACACGGAAAAACGGTTGCCCTGGCGACCTCCAAGCCCCATGTATTTGCAGACCGAATCTTGGAACAGTTCGCATTGGCGCAGTATTTCGATTTTACCACCGGCGCGGAACTGGATGGGACAAGGAATGCAAAAAA
>DVND01000091.1 GCA_018714645.1 Candidatus Avimonoglobus intestinipullorum | reverse complement strand
GCGCCGTTCTTATCTTTTTGTTTTCTTTATCATTTTTTCAGCTGCCGCTTTTTGCAGCCTCCGGTACCGCACCCGTAAACCCCAATGCTTCTTACGAAGCACGGGAGCTGCTGCAGCTGCTTTATAATCTGCGGGGCAAGGGGATGCTTACGGGGATGTATAACTGGCATGCCGTGCCAACAGAACGGACAGAACGGCTGAAAGGCATTACAGGAAAATATGCCGGCATCTGGAACACGGACTTTGGTTACGGTGATCGTGAAAACAATATGAAAGAAATAAGGTACGGAGTCATCAACGCCGCCAAAAATCAAGCGGCTCAGGGCGACATTGTCTCCCTCATGTGGCATGAGGTCAAGCCCTCCGATCCGGAATCCGCAGGCTGGGGCAGCGTCCAGGGGTATTATACGGACGATGAATACGACCAACTGATTACCGAGGGGACAGACCTGCACAATCAGTGGCTCGCGCGAATTGACGAGATTGCAGAATATCTGAAAGAACTGCGCGATGCGGGAATCCCTGTTTTGTGGCGCCCGTACCATGAGCCAAACCTGGCCTGTTTCTGGTGGGGCAAGAACGGCGGCGAACGCTTCATCACCCTCTGGCGGCAGATGTATGACCGCTACACCAATTATCACGGCCTTGACAACCTGATTTGGGTATGGGGCGCCGGCATGGGGAGTGCCGCAAACATGTATGACTATTATCCCGGCAACGCCTATGTGGACGTCCTCGGCGTGGATATCTACCAAAGCAGCCCCTACTATAGTCAAGACTATTATGATGCGCTTGTAAAAATTGCAAACGGCAAGCCTATTGGCATCTCAGAATGCGGTGTGCTGCCTGATATTGACTATATCAAACAAAATCAGCCGGATTATTGTTACATCATCGAGTGGGCGGATTTTATCACCAACGGCGACCAGACCGATGAAAGCATTGCAGCGGCTTTCAACAACCCTTACTGCATAAACCGCGGAGAAATCCCCGCCGATCTTCCCGACGTAGACGGGCCAGGCATCCTGCCGGACTATGACCCCTCCGAATTCCACGAGGTCTTTGTGACCGGCATCGGTTCAAATTATATCTCCCTGAAATGGAACGATTTTGAACCGGCCGCCGCCGGCTATAGAATTATTCTGGACGGCGAATCGATTTTGGACGCGGGAAGAACACCCGGCTCCGGCGGCCAGGTTACTATCACAAAGGACGACATTCCCGGCGGCATGCAGCCCGATACAAGCTATACCTTTACCATACAGCCCTATGGGGATGCTTCCACCGGATATGTATGGCTTCCCAACACACATTCGATTACCGTTAAAACATTGCCGCCGGACGGCGCTTATATCTACTCCGTCGCCGCCGGTGCAGGCTCCTTTTCCGTACAATTGAAAAACGTGGGCGCTTCTTCCGCCAACCACATAACCGTTTATAAAGAAGCTGCGCTTGCGTGTGAAAAGGGTTTTACCGGTGAAAATGTGGAAGTCAGCGGGCTGGAGCAAGCTACCGTCTACAGCTTTGAAATTTCGTCCCTGGACGGGGCATTTGACACGCTGACGGGGACAATCCAGACTGCGGGCGTCCGGGCGGTCAGCGTGACGACAGACAGCGTCACCTTGGAATGGAATGATTTTTATCCAAATAAAGCGCTTTATAAATTGGACTATACAATTAACGGCGAGCAACAGCTGACAAACATTTACGACCTCCGTACAACAGTTGAGGGCCTCTCCCCCAATACCACATATACCTTTACAATATGGGGTGTGGATTCCGGCTGGAACTGGCGCGACTCCTATTCTGTCACCGTGCGCACTTTATCGCCAAACCGCATCATTTCCGTCAGCAATGGTACCGTGCAGATGGAAATTGCAGATCGGGAGGCGCTGGCGGATTATACGCTGGTCGTTGCCAGCTACACACAAAATAGGCTTCAGGCAGTAGAATTGCTCAAACCGGAACGGGTTGTCAATTACAATCTGGTGGACTGCGACGCAACAAAAGCCTTCCTCTGGAATATGTCTACCCTGCAGCCCCTTTATTAGACAAAAAAAGAGGGGGTTCTGAATGGAACCCCAAATGTTGGACAGATTAAACATAATAAACAGCCCTCCAAATGTTAGACAAAAATCTAACATTTGGAGGGCTGTTTAAACAACTCTTTTTATGATTCCTTATATAAGCCTCTCAGCAGTTCAATTTCCTTCGCATGCCCCGCATCGTCGGTGGGCGTTTCCAAATTAAAGGGCAATTCCCTAAGCAGCGGATGATTAATCACCCGCACCAGCGCATCCAGCCCAATCTGCCCCTCCCCGATCAGGGCGTGGCGGTCCTTATGCGCCCCCAGCGGGTTCATGCTGTCGTTCAGATGCACCGCCTTCAAACGGTCCAGGCCGATGACAGCGTCAAACTCTTGCAGGACGCCGTCCAAATCATTGACAATGTCATACCCGCCGTCCCAAACATGGCAGGTATCTAAGCAGACGCCTAACTTTTCCTTTTGTTCCACACGGTCAATAATCGCCCGCAATTCTTCAAACGTCCGCCCGACTTCGCTGCCCTTCCCGGCCATTGTCTCCAACAGGACAACCGTTTTCTGATCCGGCCGCAAAATTTGATTTAACTGCTCTGCAATCAATTCAATCCCCACGTCCGCCCCCTGCTTCACATGGCTGCCGGGATGGAAATTGTAGTAATTCCCGGGCATGTAATCCATGCGGCGCAAATCCTCCTCCATGGCATTTTTTGCAAATTCCCGCAGCCCCGGATCGGCAGCGCAGGCATTGAGCGTATAAGGCGCATGGGCTACCAGCGGCGCAAAGTGTTGCTCCTGCGCCAATTCTACAAATTTTTGAATGTCCGCTTCATCCAATGGCCGCACAGAACCGCCCCGGGGGTTGCGCGTAAAATACGCAAACGTGTTCGCCCCAAGCTCCACGGCCAGCTTCCCCATGGCGTAATACCCCTTTGAGGCGGAAATATGGCATCCAATTTTTAACATACGTTCCTCCAATCTGCAAAAGAAGCCGGCGTCAACGCCGGTTCCTTTTCCGCACCCTATTTTGCTATAATGTCCTCATTCCGGCGGAACACTTCACTCAATGACATGGTTCCAAAGGCGTCAACCCGTTTCCCTTCCACCAAAAACTGTACGCTCCGTACGTTTTCCAATTCCGTCAGCGCATTCACCACAGCGTATACCGCCAGCCGTTCCTGATCCTCAGAACCGGTGTTTTTATCCACAAAATTCGCCTTAAAATTCACAAAGCATGTCCCGTCATTGGTCTCCGCCGAAATCAGCCCGGAATCCGACGTTAAAACAGCCGACAGTTCCTTGCTTTCAGGCCCTTTGATGAGTTCGTTCACAATGTATTGCTCCAAAGGCTGCTTATCCGTAATCCTGATCGTCCGCTGCTCCCGCACAAGGCTTTTCCCGGAACTGTCCGCAAAATACAGCACCACGTCCTTTGATTCCGACGTGTCAACATCGCTTTCCAGATTGATATCCGCATCTGCCAGCGCGTCAATGCTCCTGCCGTCCGGTGCGATAATGTCCCTTCCCTCCGCCGTCACCTTGACCGTATTAATACCGTCAATCTGGCACAGGGATTTCGCCACAGCATAGGTGGCAAGCATATTTTGATTCTGATCATCCGTCAAATATTCTTGCGAAAAATCCACGGCCATCGCGCCGTTTTCCACATTGATGCGCTGCACATCCACCGACCGGCTCATAATGGGCAGATTTTTCTTATCAACGGGGCCTCTTTTCAGCGCGTCTAAAACGCGCTCCGGGATTTCATATTCCGAATTGTACCGGATTTCCCGTTTCTCAGCTACAATTGTGGATTCCTTTTCATTCAAAAAATACAAATTCAACTGTATGCTGTTTTGATATTCCTCCTGCCG
>DVND01000090.1 GCA_018714645.1 Candidatus Avimonoglobus intestinipullorum | reverse complement strand
GCAAAACGTTTATCACAACTGGGATGCGCCGGAGGAAGATGAGTAAAAACCTGCATTTGCAGGTTTTTTTATTTTGGTATTAAAATGGCGGTTGCGTTTTTAAAATGGATATGGTATTATGAATAAAAGAATTATTGTTTAGCAGTACAAATATTGTGAAAAACAGCAATAAAACAACAGAACGAATGAAAGGGGAATGCATATGAAACAAAAGATGAAATATTTATTATTCATTTGTTTGAGCTTTGTATTATGCGGTTTGCAGCATGTGCTGGCGGATGATGGAACGGCGCTGGAAGTGCCGCGTATCCGGGAAGGGCAGGAGATGCAGGAGGTTACAGTGTCCCCGAATTGGCGGGATGCGCTGGAGCCGGGGGCCATATACGAGGTGGATGTGTCTGAATGGTTTGAAGGGGAGGGGGCGCTTACTTATCATTGGCTGCAAGAGGAAGCCATAGGGGATTTTCGGCTGGATGCGGCTACAGGTGCGCTGGAATTCCGTCCCTGGTGCAAGGATGTGGGCAAGACGGCGTATATTGAAGTCTATGCCAAAAATGAGGCGGGAGAATCAGAGCATGTGCAGCTTTCAATATATATTGATAAAGCGCAAAATGCTCCGGATACCGAATACACCGTGGTAAAAGATACATATAAAGAGCAACAGCCAGGCGGGCTTATACAGGGTCCGTATGATAAATATGCATTTGCCGCAAAGATGCAGTTACATGACAATAAAATCCTGATGGTTTATTTAGGTGGCCAGGAGATTGCATATAAGCTTGAAGAAGAACGATATCCAACAACTGGTTTTAAAATTTTCAGCATTGCGCCAGAGGATGTAAGCGGGTTAGCTTTTGGGGAACATGTGGTAAAAATCATAATGAGCGGCGGCGTGGATGTTGAATTTCCCGTGTATGTGCAAGAGACAAAAAAGCAATGCACGGTGACTTATGTCGCTTTTCGGCCGGGAGACAATACAACAACCGGGCTGCTATGGATGGATCAAATTTCCTGCGTAGAAGGAGAAGCTGTTGTTCAACCTACGTATACGGATTTGGAACATTACACATTTGCGGGTTGGTGGAGTATTGAGGATGACCCGGCGGACTCCAAAGAGTACACATCTGAGACGCCGATTTACTCCGATGTGGCTTTAAGGGCGAAATGGGAGCCGAAGGCCTATGCGGTCACATTCATAAATGGCGGAGCGGCATATGCAGAATACGACATTGCGTATGGAGAAGCGATCCCGCTGCCGTCTGCACCGCAAAAAGCCGGATACAGGTTTATCGGGTGGTACAGCGGGGAAAACGGGGACGGGACCAAGCTGGAGGAAGGCACAGCCGCCGAAGGCCCCTTGACGCTGTATGCGCATTGGTCAAAAACATCAAGCGGAAGCCTGCGAAATACGCAGCATACGCAAGCTGAGAAAACCGAAACGGAAGAGCCGTATCGGGCAGTATTTGATTATGAACACCTGTGGGAGCTGTTGGAGACACCTGTAAAAATTTTTGTAAAACTGTTGGTGTTGTTCCCGGCATAAATTTATAAACATCCCGTTGCCCTTATGGGCGGCGGGATGTTTGTTCTATACAAATAACCGTGCGATGGTTGTGAAGGAAAAGCACACAATCATGCCGATTATTGTGGGAATGCATATGGAAAGCGCCGTCCATTTGAAGCTCTGGGATTCCTTTTTGACAGTGAGGCAGGTGGTGGAGCAGGGCCAGTGCATCAGGGAGAACAGCATGGTGCTGATTGCGGTGATCCACGTCCAGCCATTGGCGGTCAGAAGCGATTTCAATTCCATCAGATTGTCAAATTCAACCAGACTGCCGTTTGCCATATATGCCATGATCATGATGGGCACCACGATTTCATTTGCGGGAAACCCCAGGATAAAGGCGAGCAGGATGACGCCGTCCATGCCCAGGAGCCGGCCGAAGGGGTCGAGGAAGGCGGAGCAATGCGCCAAAAGCGTGGCACCGTCCACATGGATGTTTGCCAGCAGCCAGATCACGAGCCCCGCCGGCGCAGCGACGGAAACGGCGCGGCCCAGAACGAACAGTGTGCGGTCAAAGATGGAGTGGATAATGATTTTCCCAATACGCGGCCTTCTGTAGGGCGGCAGCTCCAGTGTGAATGAGGAGGGCTGCCCTTTTAAAATAGTTTTTGACAGGATTCTGGATACCAGAAAAGTCATCAGGATGCCAAGGACGACCACCAGCGTGAGCAGCAGAGTGGAGAGCACCGACTGGAACGGCCCCGCCGCAAAACCGACAAAAAACATCGTAATGATGCTGATGATGGTGGGAAACCGCCCGTTGCAGGGGACGAAATTGTTGGTAAGCATCGCAATCAGCCGTTCGCGGGGGGAATCGATGATGCGGCAGCCCACGATCCCCGCGGCATTGCATCCAAACCCCATGCACATGATGCGGGCTCTATTTGGAACAGGAAAAAACGTATGGCTTCGATTCGCATTGAAATCGAAAATAAATGTCGATCTGCTGCCGTTTAACGCCTTCTGCATATTCCCCTTGGTGGACGTCAATGCGGTCAATCAGGCAAAACAACAAGTCCCCTGTCAAGGCCTTCATATTGCAGAATTCTTCAATTTGCCGCTCTATTTTTTTTCGCAGGGCCGGGCGCGGCCGGGATTCGGAACAGCGCTGCAAGTCTTGCTCAAGTGCGTTTTTTTCCATATTGTATTTGCAGAGGAGGCGCGAAAA